>CAMPJM010000421.1 GCA_946886805.1 uncultured Flammeovirgaceae bacterium
GTAAACATTACCATCTCTCCCACGCCTATGTTTTCATGCGAGATTTCATAAACGATATCAACGCACTCTTCTACAGTGTAAAACTTATACATAAAAGACGAGGTGGCTACCAGGATGACTACTAACAAAAACCACATCACCTTGAAATCCAATCTATAATTCTCGTTTTCCATCTTAAGCTTCTATTAAATTATTATCAATGAACAGACGATATGGAAAGATATTCGATGAATTTTTCTGCAGCGTGACCAGAAAATCTTTACAGAGAAAAAGCAACTCCTTTTCCTTGATTGTTTCGTAGGCTTTTAGGTCGATGTATAAATCAATCGTCCGTTCAAAAGACCCTTTCGCAGAATGAATTTTTTGAACGCCTTTTTTTATTTTTACTGAAGAAAGATATTTTCCAAAATGAAGATTGACAAAGCTCTTAATATCTTCTTCCGTAACAATTCTATTCCTTGAAAGCAGTGCCTTTTTAAATGTGTTTACCCTATCTTCACGGGTCATCTTCGATCTTCCGCCAATAGAAGATGTCACTAATTTTACCTGCAAAAACTGGCTTCCTTTGAAAATACTCAGAGGGGTTCCTGGCTTTAATCCATTTGCCAAATCTCCTGAGGTATTATGGTAGTTGATGAAAATAGAAATATTTTCCTTTTTAGTATTGAGATAGAGATAGAAGGTATTTGAAAAATCCGGCAGGTTTTCTTGGTTCAATTCCAAACGGTTTATGATTTGGCTTAACTTTAAAAGATCACCATTAAAGGCAGCTTTATCGACAAAACTAAAACTGGCACTTTCATTTTTCAGCTTCTCCAGTAGGTAGGTAATGTGTTCAGACGCCTTTCTCCCATCAAAACTTTCTACACCGCTCCCCCTTAGGACATAAAAATTCTCCTGTATGTCTGTAATTTTCTCAGATTTTGATTCCAGATAAAGAACCCCGTTGCTATCCTCGACACTCTCCAAGTCAAACAGTGCATCTTCATCTTTTAAAGCAAAAAGATTTAAATGCTTCCTGGATTTAAAGATCTTTGAGATCTTGTTTAAATTTACCGCTGGAAAAACATTGATCATACCTGTTATTTCGTCCAATAACTCTGGATTGATTTTTTGGGGAAATTTTAATTTAACCCAGGTATAAACTGATATCTTGGCAAGTTCCTTGGAAGGTAATTTAGAAAACAATTCTTTGAACTGCTCCGGGATTCCTGGTTTCAGATGTTCCTTTCTTAAATCCACAGTCACAAACCGTTCTTCATAAAACTTACGTATATGATCCAAATAGGCATTGTGCCGGATAGATTTTTTGCCGAAAATTTTAAACAAAAAGTCTTCCTCATTGAGCGATTCGCTAAATCCGGAATTTACCTCAATTATATGGCCATTGCTCTCCCAGGAAGAATTTCTCAATAAATAGTAGAAGCTCTTTTTAAAACTGCTTTTCCTGCAGTTAAAATAGACCCCTAAATTCTTTATTTCCGACACGTCTTTTGGGAGGTTAAAAGTCAGCCAAATTGTGTCTGGTTCAGGAGCTTCTATACTCTTAGTGTTAATTACTTCAGATTTTATGCTATGCTGCCCTAATTCATAGTAGCCGCCACAGTGAAGCATTCCGGCAATAGAACCATCTATTATCTTAAAATTTCCGGCTGGGGAAAAGCCAAACGATTTGGAAGGTCTTATATCGTAGAAATCAGCAGTGGCATAAAAACTGTCTTCAGGCGTTGTCAACGTCTCGCTTTCAGCTGTCGATGCATTAATAAGGGCATGAGCAGCCAATACTCCTGAGTTTACATCAGGCACCATCATATCGATCAGCTTTTCAGATACCCGCAGCCTAGTTTCCTCAATTTCCCTTGAGACATTCTCTATCTCAAATGCACAGGCAGAAACCAACATTCCAACAAGAGGGTCAAAAGAAGGTTCTGATACCGTTTCATTTCCTCCCCACATTATGGAAGCAGACCTTAGCATCCGGTCTCTTATTTCATTACTGTTGTCTTGCATGGAAATGCTGTTAATTAATAATAGGATAAGGGTCCTAAATAAAAATATTCATAATAAATAAAATCTTCATCAGTTTTTCTCAATTTGGCTCTTAAAGAAACATCAATTTTCTTTTTCAGCCGTGTTGTATTTTTCAAGGAGATTGAAACCTGGGAAATTGTCACGTCGACAGAAAGATCTTTGATGCGTCTTTCATTTTTTGTGATGGCTTCAAGAAGACTATCTTTAAGAGTATTCTTAAGTTTAATGTCTGTCATTGAATTGACAAAATCATAATCCCAGATGCTACAGCCAAAGGCGGTATCATATCGACATTCTCCTAAATAAGTGGTAGCAATAAGGTGGATATATTGAGCTATGGATTCTTTTAATCCCTTTCCGGGATGCTCTTTTTGTTCAATTAGTGTCTCGAAAGACAATGGCAAAGCATAGTACTTTCGAATTCCATTTCTATTCTGCTGCTCAAATTTTTCCATAGCTTTCGACAAAAATACATGTATTATTACGATAAAAAAAACATTTTTTACAACTTTTTTTGATTACCATCGAACAACACCTGGTGCGGCGCAAATTACATGTTTAAACATATTTTATTATATTCATTAAAATATTTAAAATTTTATCAAATATTTTTTATATTAATCATATTTATTTATAATTACGCAGAATTTTGTTTTTAATAACCAAACAAAAAATAATCAGCTAAACCAGCAAAATACAATTTCTTCGTATGTAAGATTTCAGACGGGATTTGTAGTAAAAATTATGGAAATATCAGCAGAAGTAAATAACGCCATCAGAATTGCCAAAGCCATAGCTACGGAAAGCAGTCATCAAAATTTTGGTGCCGCCCATTTACTAAAAAGTATTCTTCATAAAGAATCTCATTTATTTTCCCTGTTGAATAACTGGGAAGCGGATCCATATTTTCTGGAAGAATGGGCAGAAGTGAGATTAGAATCTTATCCCAAGGGCCGTATATTTTCAGAACCAACTGGAGACGATGCAGTCACTCAAGTTCTCGTAGAAGCTGAAAATATAAGCCTAAAATTAGGGAAAGAAGAGATAGATGCGGTTAGTATTCTAGCCTCACTGAGTACCCCTGGAGTTGGATTTAACTATGAACAGCTAAAAACTTTTCCTTTAAATCAGCAGGATATTTTAGCTAAAGTACAAAGCACTAATACTATAAATAAACTTTTTTCCAAAGAGTCGTCACCTAAGAATATTAAGGAAAAAGCCTCTGGAAATTTAATCAAATACTGCCAGGATTTAATTGAAGAAAGCCTGGCTGGAGAAGCAGAATTATTTATAGGCAGGGAACAAGAATTGATAAGTATTTCGGAAATACTCTGTAGAAGAAGCAAGCCCAATATTATCATCACTGGCGAAGCGGGTGTAGGAAAAACCGCTATAATAAGAGGCTTAGCCAATAATATCACCAGCAACAATATTCCGGCCAACTTAAAAGATGCCAGAATTTTTGCGCTCGACCATAATGCATTACTTGCAGGAATAAGCTATAAAGGCGAAGTCGAAGACAGGTTCAGGGGCATTGTACAAGATATTTCAAGGTTTGATGTTCCTATTCTCTTTATAGACGACATCCACCAAATGTTCGATACTTCGTTAGGCCTTCAAGGGGTAATAAATATTATAAAAGGAGAGTTAGCAAAAAAAAGCTTTATACTTCTGGCCACCACACTTTCTGACGAATTCAGAAAAAAGCTTGAGCCGGACACTTCCCTTATCAGGTGGTGTGAAGTGCTGCCTATTTATGAACCAGAAATCGAAAAATGTACTGAAATAATCTCAGGTGCTATATCGGCTTATGCCGCTCATCATTTGGTGGAGCTGGAAGAAGATGTAATCAAAGAGGCCATAAAGCTGTCAAATCGCTATATAAAAGAAAAGAATTTACCTGACGCCGCTATAGATGTTCTTGATAGAACCATGGCAGCACTTCAGTTTATGTACAAAATGGCACCGAACATTGCAGCTTCTTTTGCAGAGAAACTGGAACAATTAAAATCTGAAAAGCACGACGCTGAGGCTTATGAAAAATTACACAGAAGTCTAATAAGCAGCCTAAATTACCTTACCCTTTCCCAAATAGATGAAGGGCAAGAACAAAAGGACGAAAAGGAAATAATTACAGCTGACAGTATACAGAAAATTATAACCCGCTTAGTCGAACTTGAGAACAATACTGAAGTAAAAGTATCGGTATCGCACGTGGCTTCCACTATTTCTAAAATTTGTGGTATCCCTGCTGGAAAAATCTTATCCGGTGAAAGAGAGCGACTCATTCAAATGGAAGATCATCTCCAACGCAAAGTTATAGGACAAGATCATGCTGTGAAAGTTTTGGCAGATGCCATTTTGGAGTCAAGATCAGGCTTAACAAGACCCGACCAGCCAATAGGCTCATTCTTTCTGTTGGGTCCCACGGGAACGGGTAAAACAGAGCTAGCTAAACAGTTGGCAGATTTTCTTTTCCAAAGCAGCCAGGCATTTATCCGTTTTGATATGTCTGAATTTAAAGAAGAACACTCTGCGGCATTGCTTTATGGAGCTCCTCCAGGCTATGT
>CAMPJM010000422.1 GCA_946886805.1 uncultured Flammeovirgaceae bacterium
TTTCCCGATTCACCCCATGGCTTCTGGCTTTATCATCCATGGTTTGAACCGACTCTGGAATATGTGACAGAATTCCTGGAAGAAGTATTTAATAACAGCTAAAAGCTAATCGCTAACACCCAAAAGCTAAAATATGAAATTTGAACATTTTGCCCTTAATGTGGAAGACCCTGTAGCAATGAGAGATTGGTACGTAAAATACCTGGGATTAAAAATTGTCCGTCAAATGGAAGATGCTCCATTTACTACATTTCTGGCCGATATAAGTGGGAACATTATGCTAGAGATTTATAAAAATCCCGCTGACGAAATTCCGCCTTATCGGGATATGAATCCTTTGCTAGTGCATTTGGCATTTGTTTCTCATGAACCAACAAAAGATATGGGAAGGCTTCTGTTGGCTGGTGCTTCACTGGAGACAGATCAACATTTGGAAGACGGATCACATTTAATCATGCTCCGTGATCCATGGGGCCTTTCTATTCAATTATGCAAAAGAGGAGTTCCAATGTTGGTAGGGGGAAGATAAAAGTTTAAGGTTCAAAGTTTAAGGTTCAAAGTGAAAATTTAGCTCCCTCAGAGTTTCTCGAAGAGGACTCTGGGGTTTGGGAAGTCTTAAATGCAAAAAAATATTCAACATGAAAATATTACCGATACTAACGTTTTTACTTGCTCCTCTTTTCGTGAGCGCGCAACAATACAATTTACCCCTGTGGCCGGACGGGGTTCCTAATTACAAGGATGCAGGCGAGAAAGAAATTATTGAAGGTAAAGGGTCGAGAAGTTTGAGCTATGTACAGGATCCAACCATCGAAGTCTTTTTGCCTTCTACTAGTAATAACGTTCGAAGAGCCGTGGTAATTTGCCCTGGTGGTGGGTATAGCCATTTAGCTTACGATAAAGAAGGCACCGACATTGCAAAGTGGTTGAATGGTTACGGTATAGCGGGAATTGTACTAAAATACCGCTTGCCCAAGTCAAAGAGTAATGTTGTGCCACACGAAACGCCTTTAATGGACGCAAAGCAAGCGATGAAAATGGTGAAGGAAAACGCCAGAGATTGGAATATCGATTCAACTAAAATCGGGGTAATGGGATTCTCGGCAGGTGGGCATTTGGCCTCCACCTTAGGAACGCATTTCGATTCTGAATCAAGGCCTGATTTCATGATTCTAATGTATCCTGTAATCTCTATGAAGCAGGGAATCACACACATGGGCTCAAGAAACAATTTGTTAGGGGAAAAACCGACCACCGAATTAGAAGCCTACTACTCCAATGAATTACAAGTAAAACCGAATACGCCGCCCACTTTTATTGTGCACAGTATGGATGATAAAGCGGTTCCTATAGAAAATAGTCTTTTATTTTACCAGGCATTAAAGGATCAGAATATTCCATCAGAGATGCATTTGTATCCTTATGGCGGCCACGGTTATTCTCTCGCTTTGAACAAAGGACATTTAGAAAGCTGGAAAGACAGGTTGATCGATTGGCTCAAAGCACTCAAATAGTATTAAAAGGAATGTTAAAAAATAAATTATAAAAATTATGAAACAGTCAAGACGAAAATTTTTATCATCTATTAGCATGTTGGCAGCAGTAGGCTGTACTTTACCAGCCTGGGGATTTGGATTAGGTGATAAGAAGTTAAAGGTAGCACTAGTAGGAACCGGAATCAGAGGAGTTACTTTTTGGGGTAAGAGGTTGGTTGATGAATATTCCCATGTATTGGAATTTGTTGGATTGAGTGACATCAATGAAGGCAGATTGAAATTTGCACAGGGGTATATGAATGTAAAATGTCCCTTGTTTTTGGATTTTGAGGAAATGGTAAAGAAAACCAAGCCCGACCTGGTGATCGTTACTACCAAAGATTCCACGCATCATGAATTTATAATCAAAGGCTTAGAAATGGGTTGTGATGTATTGACCGAAAAACCTTTGACCACGGATGAGGATAAATGTCAGCAAATAATCGATGCTGAAGAAAAGTCCGACAAGAAGCTGATTGTTGGCTTCAACTATCGATGGAGTCCTTACAACACTAAAATAAAGGAATTACTCGCCAAAAATTCAATTGGAAAAGTAACTTCTGTTGATTTTCATTGGTATTTGAATACCTACCATGGAGCTTCTTATTTTAGGAGATGGCATGGCTTAAAAGACTCAGGTGGGACGCTGTGGGTGCATAAAGCTACACATCATTTTGATCTGCTGAACTGGTGGTTAGATTCAGATCCTGCGGAAGTATTTGCCTATGGCGCCTTGGAACATTATGGCCATAACAATCCCTTCCGTGGAGAGAAATGCAGAACTTGTCCGCATACAGACAAATGTGACTACTACTGGGATATCACCAAAGAAGATTTTATGATGGATCTCTATGCCAATAATGAACAGTACGATGGTTATGAAAGGGATGATTGCGTCTTTAGGAAGGAAATAGATATTTATGATAAAATGTCTGCCCAGGTGAAATATAAAAACGATGTGGTACTCAACTATTCCCTGACTACTTATTCCCCATTCGAGGGCTGGCGGGTTGCTTTTAACGGAACGGAAGGCCGGATAGAAGCATGGTTGGATATACCTTATCAAAAAGATATGGCTGTAGATCAGGAAGCCCTGCACGATGCTGAAATGGATCAGAATGCGAAAGATAAAATTCAGCATGAGCCGGTAATCGTCCATAAACTTTGGAAGGATTTTGAAACCGTAACAGTGCCGATGGAACGAGGTGGTCATGGTGGCGGGGATCAGCGCTTACACGAAAAGATTTTTACAAATCCTGATATGGATGATCCTTTGGGAAGGGCAGCAGGAATAAGAGATGGCGCCATGTCAATTTTAATTGGTATTGCTGCGAGAAAAAGTATAGAAAGCGGAAAGCCCGTTAAAATTGAAGATCTTACTTCCCTTGAACCAAGTGCAGTAAGGATAAAGGGATAGAAGATGGAAGATAGAAGATAGAAGATGGAAGTACCTGTCTATTTCTTCTCGCATCCAGGAGCTGTCTACCTCCAGGAGCTGTCCCCTGACAGCTCTCCTTCAATAATACTCCGGGAGCTGTCACCCGACAGCTCCTTCAAAAAATAAAATAAATAAACAAAAAAATAATGTTTAAAAAACAGCCCTATTTATTATTAATTCTTTGTTTGTTTACCATAATATCATGTACAAACAGCGCTAAAGAAGAATCAACCCAGGAGGTTGTGGATGTTTGGGACAAAGTCGATACCATACTTTCGCAAATTAATCCACCTGTATTTCCGGAGAAAGATTTTCTTGTAACGGATTTTGGAGCGGTAGGAGACAGCATCACAGATTGCACTGAAGCGTTTAAACAAGCGATAGAAGCCTGTAATGCGGCAGGGGGAGGCAGAGTTGTTGTTCCGGAAGGGAAATTTTCTTCAGGTCCGATCTATCTAAAAAGTAACGTCAACCTTCATGTTAGTAAAGGCGCGACGATTCTATTTTCTACCAATCCTGAAGATTATCTCCCTTTGGTGTTTACCAGATGGGAAGGAGTAGAGCTGATGAATTACTCTCCCCTTATTTATGCTTTTGAAGAAAAAAATATAGCCATAACAGGAGAAGGCGTATTGGATGGACAGGCGAACGAAACGAATTGGTGGCCATGGAAAGGAAAAGAAGAATATGGCTGGAAGGAAGGGATGCCTCACCAGAACGAGGATGCCAATCGTGCTGCTTTATTCGAAATGGCAGAAAATAACGTACCAGTGGAAGAACGGAAATTTGGTGAAGGCCATTATCTCCGCCCTCAGTTTGTGCAGCCATACCGTAGTGAAAATATACTTATCGAAGGTGTGACTTTTGTCAATTCCCCTATGTGGATCTTGAATCCCGTACTTTGTACAAACGTGACCATAGAGGGCGTGACTGTAGAAAGTCAGGGACCAAATTCTGATGGCTGCGATCCTGAATCTTGTAAAAATGTATTGATAAAAGGCTGTTATTTCAATACGGGAGATGATTGTATCGCTATAAAGTCAGGAAGGAATGCTGATGGAAGAAGAATTAATGTGCCAAGTGAAAACATCGTTATCCAAAACTGTACCATGGCCAATGGTCACGGTGGGGTGGTAATTGGAAGCGAAATTTCTGGTGGAGTCAGAAACGTCTTTGCTGAAAACTGTCAGATGAACAGCCCGCTTTTAGACAGGGCCTTAAGAATTAAAACCAGCTCCATGCGTGGAGGGGTAGTTGAAAATGTTTACCTCAGAAATATTGAAGTGGGGCAGGTAGCCGAACAGGTGATAAGGGTAAACATGTTTTATGAAGATTCAGGGGCTTTTGTACCAACTGTAAGAAACATAGAAGTTAGAAATATGACTGTGAAAAAGGGTGGTGAAGTAGGGATTTTGTTGGAAGGGTATGAACAATCTCCGGTAGAAAATGTCCGCTTGATTAATGTTACTATTGATAGTGTAGAAAAAGCCTATGAATTTTCTAATGTCAAGAATATTCATTTTGAAGATGTGGTGATAAATGGAAAGAAAATATCGCTGGAGTAGTTAAATTGTAAATGTCTGAGTTCGACTATTAAAAGTTGGTCGTCATCCCGGAATTTATGG
>CAMPJM010000423.1 GCA_946886805.1 uncultured Flammeovirgaceae bacterium
ATTCAGATGTCGACAATGGATATACAGATCAAACTTCTTATGAACCCGGTGAACTTCAAAAAGTATATATTGATGCAAAAAAATCAGGACAAACGTATTTAAAGCTTTACGATGTTGACAATTTAGCTGTAGATAGCGTCAAGGCAGTAATCAAAAAGCAAGATAGAGGCAACAACCCTAGTGAAGAAGGCTATGGGTATGAGTCTACTTTTACCTATGAAGTTCCAGCAATTAAAAGCGGGCTTTATCTTTGGGAAAAATCGATCCCGTTCATTATTAAAGCAAAAAAGAAGGAAGAAATAGTAGTTTTATACCCTACAAACACGATCAATGCCTATAATATAACGGGTGGAAAAAGCTTGTATAGCCTCTTTTCTGAACAAACTCATGTCGTTTCATTCTTGCGCCCAACCTTTCCTGCCGTTAGTTTTCAGGTGCAGGCGGGGATAAAATATTTAAAAAGACTAACAAATTTCCCCCAGGCTTATATTACAGATCAGGATATGGAGAACTATACCTCTTTATCTGGTGCAAAATTGTTGATTATCATTGGCCATAGTGAATATTGGACAAGAAAAGCGAGGCTGAATTTTGATAGATTTGTAGAATCAGGGGGGAACGTTTTAATTCTTTCGGGCAACACCATGTGGTGGCAAGTCCGGTATGAAAATAACATGTCTCAGATGGTTTGCTATAAAGAATTACCGGATCCGGTAGATGATAAACTTCTAACCACGACCTTTTGGACAAATGAAATTCTTGAATATCCGGTGATACCGAGTATTGGGGTTGATTTTCCGCACGGCGGCTTCGGCAGAAAGTATGAAGGAAGCTTCAAAGGACTAAAAGTAATAGCTCCAAACTCGCCCGTTTTCAAGGAAACGCAGGTTAAAAATGGCCAAGTCATAGATTTACCTACAAAGGAGTATGATGGCACCTTACTAACAAATACTGCTGCAACGCCTTTATTAGATACTGCAAATCTTCCTTTCTATAAAGTTGAATTATTAGCCTATGATCACGCTTATTCTGAGGATAAAGGATTTGGCACCTTTATTATTTTCCAGAAAACCCAAACTTCCGGAACAATAATTAACACCGGTACTATGGATTGGTGCAGTCAGTATGGATTAGGAGGAAAAGACTCTACTCTATTAGAAAAGATTACCTACAATATGATCGAGGGGCTTTTGGAAGGTGAAGATCTATTTAGCCATATGTAGATTTGGCTTTAGCCGAATTAGATCAATAATCGACTAAAGACCAAAATACACTTGGCGTTCTTATTATAAAGTAAAAAATTAAAATTTAACCGAATTGAGAAACGATTCGGCTAAAGCCAAACCTACCTTAAATCAACAATCTCCACACCCTCGTGTTTATTTTCGTCAAACTTAAAATAGCTATCTTTGATGTCGTTCAATATTTTGAAATCGGTAATTTCATAAATATACTTATTCCCGCTTTTATCGAACATCGTCCAGCTTTTTAACATTTTATCTCCTTGGTCTATCTTCAACCTGATCTTGAAAAACTGATCATTTTTATCTTCCGGGACCAAATCAATTAAATCAAAAGTTTTTGCACCGTCTTTTTGTTCTTCCAGGTAAACATATTTATATCCATTCTTATAGGCTGAATAAATTTTTGACGGGGTCATCTCTCCAGCTTCAGGACTATAGTTGTCAATATTCACCTCATTAATTTCGGGTATGAAGGTCCACACAGTTTTACCATCGTTTATAATTTCCTGCCCTCCCATATTCAATCTAAATTTTTCTCCTTTCACTGTGATAGTGCCTGAAAAATTTTCACTTATATCAGCCTGCTGATTTTCCAATGTTTGAGTAAAGGTGGCTTCATAAGCTTTAATATTTCGATATTTGTCACTCATTTCATCTAAAATAGCTAAAGCCTTATCGTCATATTGAGCAGATAATCCTAGTGAAAACAAATGAAATACAACCACCAATAATAATAAACTTCTTTTCATCTTTTATAATTTTTCTAAAATTCTATTTTAGGAGGCGAAAAGGAAATATTTGAATACTTCACCCAATGGACCTCCTTCTTATTTTTTATCAATACTATTCAATAACTGTTCCAAACTATGCTCATCGTGAACTAATACTTCTCTGGCCTTACTTCCTTCAAAAGCACCAACTATACCGGCTGCTTCTAGTTGATCAATTAGCCTTCCAGCGCGGTTATAGCCCAGTTTTAATTTTCTTTGGATCAAAGAAGTACTTCCTTGCTGGTGCATTACAATCAGCCTGGCAGCATCGTCAAACATCGAATCCCTATCAGCAAGGTCTACCTGACCTACAGTGTTGCCATCTTCATCATCTGCATACTCAGGAAGCATATAGGCTGATTCGTAGCCACGCTGAGAGCCGATGAAATCGCAAATAGCATCTACCTCCGGGGTATCTACAAAAGCACACTGCAACCTGATAATTTCAGACCCCATAGATAACAGCATATCACCCATTCCTACTAGCTGTTCTGCGCCACCAGTATCCAAAATCGTCCTGGAATCTATTTTAGAAGTAACTCTAAAAGATAACCTCGCAGGGAAATTGGCTTTTATGATACCAGTGATCACATTTACAGATGGTCGTTGAGTCGCCACAACCAAGTGGATCCCTATCGCTCTTGCCAACTGCGCTAACCTCGCTATTGGAGTTTCCACTTCTTTTCCCGCCGTCATCATCAAATCTGCAAGCTCATCTATAATTAATACAATATAAGGTAAGAACCTATGTCCCTTCTCAGGGTTTAATCTTCTTTTAACAAACTTTGCATTATACTCTTTCAAATTTCGACATTCGGCATCTTTTAATAAATCATACCGATTATCCATCTCTATACACAAGGAATTGAGGGTGTAAACCACCTTCTTGGTATCGGTAATAATGGCCTCTTCACTGTTAGGCAACTTAGCTAGGAAATGCCGCTCTATTTTATTAAACAGGGTCAATTCTACCTTTTTTGGATCAACCAAAACAAATTTTAATTGACTTGGATGCTTTTTGTATATCAGGGAAGTAAGCAACACATTTAGTCCAACTGATTTTCCCTGACCGGTTGCTCCCGCCATGAGCAAATGAGGCATTTTAGCAAGATCTGTAATGAATACTTCATTGGAAATTGTTTTGCCCAAAACCACGGGAAGCTCTTTGTCGCTCTTCAGGAATTTATCTGTCATCAACACAGACCGCATGGAAACCATTTCCCTGTTTTTATTAGGAACTTCTATACCAATGGTGCCTTTTCCAGGAATAGGAGCAATAATTCTGATACCCAACGCGGCAAGACTTAGGGCGATATCATCCTCAAGGTTTTTTATCTTAGAAATTTTCACACCAGCTTCCGGCACAATTTCATACAAAGTCACCGTTGGTCCGATGGTAGCTTTAATGCTGGAAATTCCTATTTTGAAGTTGATAAGCGTCTCTACAATCTTGTCTTTATTTTGCTCAAGCTCTTCCTTTGTTACCTGCACTTTTCCAGAAGAGTATTCGCTCAGCATATCCACACTTGGATATTGATAGGAAGCCAGGTCTAACGTAGGGTCGTAATTTTCAATCTCACCTAATATATTTTCATCATCTACCTCCTCATCATTAACAGTCAATTCCAGATCCTCGATGGGTTTCGGGATGTCCTGCTTCGGGATGTTAGATACGTCCATTTTATCTTCGATATCCAGTTCAAGCGACTGAACAGGTTTGGGAACATTGGTTTTAGCTCTATCTTTTAATGACCAGGATTCTGTTCCGTTATCCTCTTCGTCATCTTCAAAATTGCCCTCAATTAAACTATCTTCTATATATTCTTTTTTGATGCTTGATACAGGATCACTATTCTTATCTATCGAACTGCTTATTTTATCTTCAAACTCCAAAAAGTCTTCTTTTACTTTTGCATTGAAACTTAGAAGAGACGTAACATTGAAAAAATAAATAACGAAAACCAGCAAGGAGAATATTAAAAACAATAATGTGCCCCAGCCGATAAGGTTATTGAACAATAAGGCCAATTCATAGCCTATACCACCACTTAAAAAGCTCCAGGTAGGGCTGTTAGTTTCTAAAGTTATATAACCCAGAAATAAGCTAATCCAGAAAATAAAGAAGAAAGAAAATTTAAAAGCGTTATAGGGCGGTATGATTTCTTTCCTGAAAACTATTTTGCTCCCCAAAACAAATAACAAAGGAGGGATAAAAAAGGCAGCAATTCCAAACCACACAAAGATGAAATAGTGGGAAACATAAGCTCCTATAAGCCCCAGCCAATTTTCCGTTTCTAAGCCTGAGGACTTAATATCGGTTTCCAAAATTGCTTCTATAACACTTTGATCGGCTTTTCCGGTAAATAAATAGGAAATAAAGGCAGTAAGGAGGTATATGGAAATCACTAAAAGAAAAAAACCAAATACCAGGTGAAACCTTCTGTCTTTAAAAAAGGTAAAGCTGAACTTGGGAAATTTTTTCTTTTCCGTCTTAGTCTTTTTGAAATTATTTGATTTGTAGGTATTCTTCGCCATTTAAATGCTAAAGCACAAAATTAATTAAAACTGATCAATATAT
>CAMPJM010000424.1 GCA_946886805.1 uncultured Flammeovirgaceae bacterium
TTTAAACCACTGGACGGCAAGTTCAGGGAAAATGTGATGGTACAGGTAAAAAATGGCGCAATAGATTTTCAACCGAGAGAGCCATTTCATCCGCTTTTTGGAGCAATGCCCGAAACACCTCTTATGATGGAATTTCAAATCACCCAAGAGTATCTGGGTCAGGGTACTCATCTTGCTTTTCTTTCCCCGATGTTTAAAGAAACCCTTGATGCAGACACTTATGCGAAAGGAAAAGGCTCTACGGTAGCCAAAGTAGTCGATGGCACTTTACATAACCATAAATTAACTGGAATTGCAGGTGTTACTAACATTGGTACAGATCGAAACTGGACAAGCCATCATTTTGGGCAGGCAAATTGGTATACTTTTGGCCGACTTGCCTGGAATCATGACCTTACCTCAGAAGCTATAGCTGAGGAGTGGATAAAAATGACTTTTAACAGTGAAGAGGATTTCCTTAATTCTGTTAAAAAAATGATGCTGGAATCTCATGAAGCAGTTGTAAATTACATGACTCCTCTTGGTTTACATCATTTAATGGGCTGGTCCCATCATTATGGTCCGGGTCCCTGGATAAAGGATAGACACAGAGCCGATTGGACTTCTGTATATTATCACCAGGCAGATAGCGCAGGAATTGGATTTGATCGTACCGCTTCGGGAAGCAATGCTGTCGCACAATATTTCCCACCGGTAGCAAAAAAGTTCTCTAACCTGGAAACCTGTCCTGAAAAATACCTGCTTTGGTTTCATCATTTGCCCTGGGATTATAAAATGGAATCGGGACAAACGCTATGGGACGAACTTTGCTATAGATATGATGCTGGTGTGCAAAAGGTAAGGGAGATGCAGCAAACATGGGATAATATGGAAGAATATGTGGATGCTGAAAGATTCAATCATGTGAAGACTTTTCTAAAAATCCAGGAGAAAGACGCTCAGATTTGGAGAGACGCCTGTCTGCTTTATTTCCAAACATTCTCTAACCAACCAATCCCGTCAGATTTGGAAAAGCCAGCCAAGCCACTGGAATATTACAAAAATTTAGATCCAAAATTTGTACCCGGTATCTAACTGATGTGATAAGGTAAAAATTACTTATTGTACCAATAGGGTATTGCGAGATATCAAAATAAGTTAATTGCAACTAGTACATCGATACATCATTTAATTAGAAATTATTTATGAAACAAAATCAATTTTCGGGAAGTAAAATAGCATTGGTTACAGGAGGTGCTTCTGGGCTTGGATTTGCTATTGCCGAAAAATTTATAAAAGAAGGCGTTAAAACTATTATAATTGGCAGAAACGAAGACAAACTGATGACTGCCAAAGAAATATTGGGAGACTTGTGTTCTTATTATTCTTTTGATCTTAATAACCTGGATGAAATTCCGGACCTTGTAATTAAAATCATAAATGACCATGGCAAAATCGATATCCTGGTAAACAATGCCGGGGTTCATCTAAAAAAGCCGCTATTAGAGGTAAAAACGGAAGAGTTTCAAAAAGTGCTTCTTACAAATATCACTTCTGTATTTGTGCTAAGTCGCGAGGTTGCCAAATATATGGTAGAAAACAAGCTTGGAAATATTATTAACATCAGTTCTATGGCTGCCAAATATGGAATTCCACAAGTTATAGCCTATACCGCCTCAAAAGCTGCCATTGAAGGAATGACGATGGCTATGGCGGTTGAGCTTTCTCCAAAAGGGATCCGAATCAACTGTGTTGCACCTGGTTTTATTGCAACTGACATGTCTTCCAAGGCTTTGAACAACGATCCGGAAAGGAAAAACAGAGTTCTTTCGAGAACTCCTATGGGTATTCTTGGCGAAAGCTCAGATGTTGCTGAAGCGGTATATTATCTATCGGGCGATACAGCAAAATTTGTCACAGGAACTACACTTTCTATTGATGGCGGAAATTCTATCGGCTTTTAACGAATTGCTGAAAGATGTGACTAAGGCAATTGATTTATAACAATTCTCAACAAGGATTCTATCGTACTAAAAAATTATATTATGGAAACTCCATTTAAATCAAAGTTGCTGGTTTTTGTTATGCTGTTAGCAATAGCGACCTCCTGCACTTCCTCAGAACAAACAGCCGAAGAAGGAACCGAAACAGGAACACCTGACGCAAATTCAACGAGCTCGCTTAAAGAAGCCTTTAAAGATGACTTTCTGATAGGAGCCGCACTTAATTACAAGCAAATTTATGGAAAAGAAGACAGTGCAACCGCTATTATTAACACCCACTTCAATACGATAAGTCCTGAGAATGTACTAAAAATGGGCCCTATTCATCCTGAACCTGATGTTTACAATTTTGACCCTGCCGATAGGTATGTGGATTTTGGGGTGGATAATGATATGTTCGTAGTAGGCCATGCGCTGGTATGGCATAGCCAGGTACCGGACTGGATTTTTGTTGATGAAGAAGGGACATTAGTAACAAAAGATACTTTACTGCAACGGATGCAAAATCATATTGAAACTGTCGCCGGCAGATATAAAGGAAAAATCGATGGCTGGGATGTGGTGAACGAAGCACTTGAAGATGATGGCACGCTTCGAAAATCTCCCTGGCTTGAAATAATAGGAGCAGAATTTATTGAAAAAGCATTTGAACATGCTCAAAAAACAGATCCTGAAGCAGAATTATACTACAACGATTACAATCTTTGGAAGCCTGGGAAACGTGATGGCGCCGTGAAATTGGTTAAAAACCTACAAGAAAAAGGATTAAAGGTCGACGGCATCGGAATGCAGGGTCATTATGGCCTTACTTCTCCCACTATTGATCAAATTGAGGAAGCTATTTTGGCCTTTTCCGACCTCGGGGTAAAAGTAATGATTACAGAATTGGACCTCGATATTCTGCCTAACCCAAGTAAAAGGCAAGGGGCTGATATCGCCCAAACTTTCGAATTCCAAGAAGGCTATAATCCTTATAAAGAAAGCTTGCCGGATTCTATACAAGACCATGTTTCGCAAAGATATGCTGATTTGTTTGCCTTATTTCATAAACACAAAGACAAAATTAGCAGGGTAACTTTATGGGGTGTTGCAGATCATCACTCCTGGCTCAACAACTGGCCGATGCCCGGAAGAACGAGCTACCCGCTGTTATTCGATAGAAATTATCAGCCAAAGCCAGCAGTAGAAGCAATTATTAAAGCAACTTCCTCTAAATAAATAGATATGGAACAAACTTGGCGATGGTTTGGACCTGGTGATACCGTAAGTTTATCAGATGCCAAACAAGCAGGGGCAACTGGGATAGTATCAGCTTTACACCATATTCCTACCGGAGAAGTGTGGAAAAAAGAGGAAATAGATAAGCGAAACTTAGAAATTGAAAATGCTGGTCTCTCCTGGGCGGTAGCGGAAAGTATTCCCGTTCATGAAAATATAAAAACGAGGTCTGGAAATTACAAGCAGCTTTTAGAAAATTACAAAACAAGCCTATCAAACCTTAGTAGCTGTAACATACCTACAGTTTGCTACAATTTTATGCCTGTTTTGGATGCTACAAGAACCGATTTTAATTACGTATTGCCCAACGGCACTTCCGCTTTACTTTTTAACGCAACAGCTTTTGCTGCTTTTGAACTGTATCTGTTAAGAAGAAAAGGTGCTGAGGATTTGTACGATGCCAGTCAGCAGAAAAAGGCGAAAGAATACCTGGACAGTCTTTCTAAACATCAGGTTTCAGCATTAACATCTACAGTGGTAGCAGGTTTCCCGGGCGTGGGCACCAATTACACCCTAGCTGAATTTCAAACTTCTCTGGACACCTACAAAGATATAAATGCCAGTACTCTAAAAGAAAATCTAAAGTTCTTCCTTTCTGAAATCATTCCGGTTGCTGAAGAAACAGGAGTAAAAATGGCCATCCATCCGGATGATCCTCCTTTTTCAGTATTGGGACTGCCCAGAATAGTTTCGACAGTAAATGATCTGAATGAAATTGTAACTGCAGTTGACAGTTCCAGTAATGGCTTGTGTATATGTACAGGATCTTTAGGTGTTTTAGAAGAAAACGATTTACCTGAAATGATCCGGAAGTTTGGTCCAAAAATTAATTTTGTCCATCTACGAAATGTTAAGCGACTGATAGATGGCAGTTTTTTTGAATCCGATCACTTATCAGGTGATGTAGATATGTTTGAGGTTGTGAAAGCAATTCATTACGAAGAAAGGACAAGAAAAAGCCAGGGAAGGGTTGATACTAACATTCCTATGCGGCCAGATCATGGGCTTCAGATGTTGGATGATCTAAACAAGAAGACAGTTCCCGGTTATTCTGCCATTGGAAGGTTGAAAGGTCTGGCAGAAGTAAGAGGGCTTGAAATGGCGATAAAAAGGGCGGGGTGAACCACTTAAAGGATTGCCACACTTTGCTTTCTTCTAATTTTTTCAGGATTTGTTAAGGTATCGCTTTTTAATCTCGTCATTGCAAGAATTAATTTTTGGCCCTGCCAAACACACAAAACAGGATGACATGTATACTTAATACAGCTTTTGAGCAGTAGCACCCTTTTCAATTAAATTCATTCTGGAATCTTTATTTGG
>CAMPJM010000425.1 GCA_946886805.1 uncultured Flammeovirgaceae bacterium
TTTAAATAAAGATCAAACGGCTGAAATTTTAGCTTCTTTCAAATGGTCAACTGCTCACAGCATTTACAATGCGTTTCCTAACTGCGTAAAAAGGATTACAAATCCGGAAGAGCGGTGCAGTCGTTTTCATAAACTTCCTGCTCCTTTACTCAATAAATTTAATCACATAGCTGTAGCTATATTTATCATCAAGTAACCGGTACTGGTCATGAGGCAAGGCTCCCCAGCTATTATCGCCACCCAAACCTCTTTGTGCCAGGTCAACTTGCAGGGAAACAAAATCCCGGTATTTGATATCTGTCGGATGCTGCTGCTTTTTGGTCAGGCCAGGATCCAGATCTTCTGTCAATACATTTAATGCGCTAAAGCTCAAAGGTTGTTTGCCTTCAATTACCAAACCCTTTCCTTCATCATTGCTCAGTTTTATCCATCTTGTATCTATTCTGTTGCCATATTCCTGAGGTCTGATATACGGCATTTTCTGATCACTCACCTTAGCATCATAGATACCCAAAAATGCAGCCGTATAACGATCAGAATAATTCTCCCAGGGACCTCTGCCATAGTATTCCAAATTATCAAAGGCTTTAGGTAATCGCATACGCATCCCAAATCTTGGCAATTCGGGCAACTCTAACCCACTCATATCAATTGAAGCTGTCACCAAGATGGAACCATTATTTTGAATCAGGTACTCTAAATTATAAGGGGCTCCAATATCCGTAAGCTCATATCGCACCGTAATTGATAAGCCGTCATTGTTTTTACTTCCCACCTGAACCTCTACAAGCTTTCGGTTGCTATGGGCAGTTCTCCAAACTCCTAATTTTTCCTGCATCTGACTGCCAAAGTCATTATCTATAGGGGCTCTCCAAAAATAAGGTTCGGGAAAAGAATTCATAAAAGATTGCCCATTCTTCTCATATTGAATAAAAACTCCTCTATTTGTATTGAATTTACCTTTAATCTCAGCGGCACTAAATTCTATAATATCGCCATTGTTATTAATGCTCAAATTACCTTCAGGCTCTTTTACACTAAAAACCTTGGCAGGTACCAACAAAAATTGCTCTCTTGCTATTTCATGATGGGCATCCACCAGATCCGTTTTTTCTGTAGTATAAGCGTAAACATTAAGATGATATTCATCCCCTTCCCCTTCAGCTATTTCAGGCAACCTTAATCTTTTCTCCACTGTTTTTCCAGGCTCAGCTTTAACTGTAAATGTTTGTTTATCAATCTCATAGCCATTCTTCAAGAGGCGCCACTCAAATTCATATTCATCTAAGTTTGTAATCTCGAACAGGTTTTTCAGCTTTATTATACCTTCTTCAGCATCTTCCAACTCAAAATTTATATTTTGATAAACCTTTTTTACCTCAGCTAAGCCTGGATGCAGGGTGCGATTCGCCGAAACCAATCCATTAGCACAAAAATTTTCGTCATTTTGTAATTCGTATCCTCCCAAATCTCCTCCATAGGCCCAGTACACATTCCCATTTTCATCCTGAGTCTTCAATCCCTGGTCCACCCAATCCCAAATAAACCCACCTTGCATGTGTTTGCTACTGTTGATAATGTCCCAGTATTCCTGAAAGTTTCCACTGCTATTTCCCATTGCATGAGAATATTCGCACATGATATAAGGGCGCTCTTTGTCCGCTGCTGCATATTTCTTCATGTTTTCTATTGAAGGATACATCGGGCCCACGACGTCCGTATTCCAATCCTCTCCTGCTTGTTCAAACATGACTACTCTGGTGTTATCACGCTCTTTTATCCATTTGTAGGCATCATGAAACACCTGACCGTTGCCACATTCATTACCCATTGACCACATAATTACTGAAGGATGATTTTTATTGGTTTCAAGCATGCGCTCTATGCGATCCATGTGGGCAGGGGCCCATTCCGGTAGGTAAGCCGGATGTTTCGATTTGTCGAAGGGCGCCTGAAATTCCGCCCCCATGTGATGGGTTTCAATGTTGGCTTCATCCACTACATAAAGACCGTATTCATCGCAGAGCTCATATAGATAATCTGCATGTGGGTAGTGACTCATCCGAATTGCATTGATGTTGTTTTGCTTCATCAATACTACATCTTTCCTCATAATCTCCTTGTTTGGAACGTGCCCTAAGGTATCATGGTGTTCATGCACGTTTACTCCGTGGATTAGAACTGCGTTTCCATTCACCATAAGTTGAGCATCTTTTATTTCTACCCTTCTAAAGCCTGTTTTGCCTGTGATTACAGTTGTTTCTCCATTTAATTTATCTTCCAGCTTAAGCGTGTAGCGGTACAGGTAAGGATCTTCACTGCTCCATTTTTTTACATCCTTAATATTGGTACTAAATGTTATAGGTTCTTCACTATTTTTTATTTCCTTAGTTTCAGAAAACACCTGCTTCCCATTTGCATCTGATAAAGTCAGCGTGAGATTAGATTGCAACGGCTTATTGGCCTGGAACTTCCTTACATCAACCTCGGTCTGGAAGATTCCATTTTGATAATTTTCATCCAGTCCGCTTTCTATGAAATAATCCCAAACGGTCAATTTAGGCATCGCTTGTAAATACACATTTCTCTCAATTCCACTTAAGCGCCAGAAATCCTGATCTTCCAGATAGCTTCCATCATGCCAGCGGAATACCTGTACGGCCAGTAAATTTTCTCCGTCTTTTAAAAAAGAGGTTATATCAAATTCTGCGGGGGTTTTAGCTGCTTTGGTCATGCCAGCTTCTTTTCCGTTCACAAATACACGTGCATATCCGGAAATAGAGCCAAAATGCAGGATCACCTCCTTATTTTCCCATTCTGATGGAATAGTAAAATTCTTTCGATAAGTCCCAACAGGATTATAATCCCCATCAATGAATGGTGGATTTTTAGGGTACGGATAGATAATGTTGGTATAAATAGGCACGTCATAACCTTGCAATTCCCAGTTGGAAGGGACTGGAATAGTTTCCCAATTTTTATCATTAAATGCCTCTTTATAAAAATCAACCGGACGATCAACGGGATCCTTCACCAAGCTAAATTTCCACGCCCCATTTAGACTTTGGTAATAAGCAGAGGCTTTAGGATTATTTGCGATTGCCGTTGCTTCATCCTGATAAATTATAAAGGTGGTCCTTGGCTTTTCTTTATTTCTTTCAAATACTTCAGGATTTTCCCATTCATTTTGTTTGATCTGGGCTGACAGGGACTGTACAGCTAACAAAAAAAACACCAATATGATCTTATTCATTGTCGAGGTTTTAAATTAATTCCTAATAGATTCCTTATATGTTTTTATACCTCAGCATTGCTTCTACCAAATAATAATCTCCGTACGTGAGGGGCACATCGACTTCAGAATTTTTTGGGATGTTTCCAACTCCATGCTTCAACAGGAAGCCGCCATTTGTACCCACCTCTGCAATGTACGCAGGCTGGAGCAGGCCGGTCAGGAAAGCGGTAGCCTTATCGTAGTACCTTTCGCCTTTTTCTCCATCAGCATACTGACTCAGTTCCAATAAAGCGGAAGCGATTATGGCTCCGGCGGAAGTATCTCGCAATGCGTCGGGAATGTCTGAGGCATTGAAATCCCAATAAGGAATTTTGTTTTCCGGCAAATTTGGATGGTTTAAGATATATTCTGCGATTCGTTCGGCCTGTTGCAGGTATTTGGCGTCTTTCGTTTCCCGATACATCACCACATAACCATACAAGCCCCAGGCTTGCCCACGTGCCCAGGCAGATTCATCGGCAGCACCCTGATCGGTTCTTTGCTCCTTTACTTCTCCGGTGTGCACATCATAAACTACTACATGGTAAGAGCTGTAGTCTTTTCTAAAATGATTTTCCATCGTATTGTCCGCATGTTGCACTGCCACTTTATAATAAGTGCTATCGCCACTATGCCGTGTAGCCCAGAACAACAACTCGAGGTTCATCATGTTGTCTATAATCACCAAAAGATCATCCGGCCCGCCCTGATTCCATTCCGCATTATCCCAGGAGCGAATAACGCCTACAGTATCATTGAAACGGGTAACCAGCGACTTTGCACTGTTCATCAAGACCTTTTCATATTCAGGATTGGGTTGCAACCTTTGGGCATTTCCAAAGCTACAGTACATCATAAAGCCTAAATCATGGGTAGAGGTGTTGAATTGTTCTTTTTCCAGGTCTTCCAATGCCTGCTTAGCTTCTTTTTTTAACTCCGGAGCGTCTGTAGCTTCGGTCAAGTATAAAAGGGTACCAGGATAGAAGCCACTGCACCACCAATCGGAATTGCTCGTCTCCAGGTGATCATTTTCCACGTCATAGGTTTTCGGGAACTTGCCTTCTGGCAATTGTGTGGCTAAATAAGCATATTGTGACACCGCCGTCTCTAATGTAGCATCAATTTTCTCATTGAGACTTTCCTTTTGAGTACAAGCTCCTAAAGAAAGAGCCAGAATTAGGAAGTAGATTTTTCTCATTTTGATCTTTTTACTGTTACATTTCGAATATAAAAAAGGATTTCCTGTTCAGGTCCCGGTGACCCTGAAGAACCTTCCATTTGCAAGTTAATGATCAGCCATAGTG
>CAMPJM010000426.1 GCA_946886805.1 uncultured Flammeovirgaceae bacterium
AGCTTTCCCAAACCTCCCATATCCATATCAATCCAGTCATACCTTTCGGCAAAAGAATAGGCAGCATCTTCATAAAAAACCACACCTTTATCTCTCTCAGGGACAAAATTGAAACAAATATAAAAGGTGATACAAAGCTGAATCAAACAAACTGCAAGATTTAGAGTTCTGAATACTTGCGCATTTTTGTCGGGAAGAAATAATAATAAACCCGCCACCAAAAGCGGGCAAAAGATTAACAAGGAAAGTAGATGTTCTTCCATTCGATAATTTATATTTCAGAATCCTAGCTGAGGATATTACTAATTAACAATATATATTTTGATAAACTTGTCCTAATGCACTACTTACAAGAGATTAAATCTAGTAATCCTTTAACCTTTAAATAAGTTGAGGCTTTCTGTCAAGTCTGAACACCTTTAAAATAAGATGAAAACAAAAATAGAAATCAAACCAACAAGTGCCCAAATAAAATAGGTCTGGACTTTACCTCCTTGAATGCCTTTTGCCATAAAACCAAGGCTTCTGGATATATAAGCTGCGAATCTCACCACTCCGTCTAACAACACCCTGTCGAACCAGGCTATCAAAAAGGATAAGATTACAAACAGTTTCCCCAACAAATTAACAGAACCGTCGACCACCTTTGTATCAAAATTGGAAATGCTACTGGAGGAGTTTAATAATCCTCTCACGAAGACCCTCTTATAAATCTTATCCAGGTACCAGTTATTAATAGAAATTTGGTAAAAGATATTTCTGGGACCTAAAAACGAAGGTGCTTTATCAAGCACCACCTTCTGAAACCGATAAAGGTGAAATCCAATCGCAATTCCCGCCAAAGTCATTACAATCGCAACAATTGATACTATAAAATGTAGGCCTTCGTATTTAGCAATAATTATCTGCAACAGCGCATGAGCCTGATGATCAATAAATTGTATATCCAACATACCGCGCTGCGATACACCTTCCAATACCCATGATGCACCTGTCGAAAAAGGATTTGTTGAAAAAGCAAAACCCAATGATAAAAGCGCGAGAATAACTAATGGCACCTTTATCAAAAAAGATGATTCTTTGATGGAGATTAATTTTATTTTATTGTCAATTATCCCCCTGAAATCGCCTAAAAACACCATGATAAACTGGCGCGTCATGTAGGCTGCAGTCATTAACACGGTTATAAACGCCAGATCAGGAACAAGATATGCGAGAGAAATGGTGGTGTCGGATTTTGCTTCTGCCCAAGCCCAGGCACCGGTCAATAATGCATCTTTGGATAAAAACCCGGAAAAGAACGGAAGACCAATTAAAGAAGCTGTAGCAATACTATAGGCAATAAAAGTTACGGGTAATTTTTTTCTAAGCCCCCCCATGCAACGCATATCCTGGGCATTAAAATCCGAACTTAATTTGTTGGGATTATGATGCTCAAACTTATGCAATGAATGAATGACGCTGCCAGCGCAAAGAAATAAACACGCTTTAAAAAATGCATGGGTAAGCAAATGGAAAAGTGCTGCATCGTAAGCCCCGGTTCCCATTCCCATGACCATATAGCCTAATTGTGAAATTGTTGAATAAGCCAATACTTTCTTTATATCGTTTTGGGTGAAAGCGGCGAACGCGCCCATAAAAGCCGTTATAGCCCCAATAAACGCAATGATAGTAAGTGCATCCAAATTCAGGAGTGTGAAAACCCTGGCAAGCAGAAATACACCGGCGGCCACCATTGTTGCTGCATGAATTAATGCTGAGACAGGAGTAGGACCTTCCATGGCATCCGGTAGCCAAATCTGTAGCGGAAATTGAGCAGATTTTGCAATGGCTCCACAAAAAAGCCCTAAACCTGCTATTGTCAGCCAGTTTATATCCAAGGAAGGCGCGAATCCGGCAAAATCAAAAAGATAGGTAACTGACCAGGATAATTGATCGGGTGGCAAATTGGCGGCCAATAGTTTTATTTGTTGTAGGTCAAGCGTTTCAAATTTCGACCATAGGATCATTAGCGCAACTAGAAAACCTAAATCCCCGATCCTATTAATTAGAAATGCTTTTTTGCTGGCAGCGGCTGCAGCTGGCTTTGCAAACCAGAAACCTATTAATAAATAGGAAGACAGTCCCACCAATTCCCAGAAAATGAAAATAATCAGGAGGTTATCCGCCAGCACAATACCCAGCATCGAAAAAGTAAACAAGCCTAAAAAAGCATAATATCGATTGAAGCCCGGATCACCTTTCATATATTCCACAGAAAAAAGGTGTACCAGAAAAGAAACCAACGTGACTACGACCAATAGCAGAACGGCTATATTATCAAGTAAAATGCCTATTGTAAAGGTAACTACTTTATTTGGGAACCATAATTGAAACCAGGGAACCTGAAAATGCCGGACATCCTGAGTCCAGACCTGGGAAAATAACCAGAGAGCAATGAGAAACGCTGAACCCATCGCAATGGAGGCGAATGCTGAACCTACCTTTGATGAAATGCCTTGATTAAAAAATAAAAACACAAAAGACAACAAAGGAAGGAGTAACAAAGCAACAGACAAAATAATATCTGGCGATAGCGGATTATGTAAAATTAATTCTTCCGGATTCACGCTCAAAATTAACCTTTTAATTCATTTATTTTATCCAGCGCAGTAGTTTTGTAATAATTGTACACTTTCAAGATGATCGCCAGGCCTACGGCAGCCTCACAAGCAGCAATAACCATTACAAACAAGGCAAAAAATTGCCCCTGAATCAGCCCTCCATCCATTCTGCTAAAAGCTACTAGATTTAAATTTGCCCCATTTAGCATTAACTCTATACCCATCAATACCACAATAGCATTCTTTTTTGTGATGACAGCGACAATGCCAATGCAAAATAAAGCGGCAGAAATATAAATAAAATGCTCGATAGGAACCATGGAAGAAATTATGAATTATAAATTATGGATTGTGGATTGTGAGTTATGAATTATGAATTGGATAAATCTTCAAATCTTTAAATCAACAAATCGGTACATCAGCATATCATTTCCCTTTAAGCTGTTTACCTGCTATAAACGCAGCTCCAATCAAAGTCAGCAATAAAAGCACTGCTATCATTTCAAAGGGCAAAATATAAGTACTCATCAATTTTACGCCTATTATGCCAATGGTAGACTTTCCTGAAGATTCCAAATCTTGATTAATACTTGATATGGAAGCAAAATTAGCCTGGTAAATAGCATAAAAAAGAGTTCCAAATATTGTCAATCCGATAATATAACCACTGAATTTGTTATGGCTTGCTGTAGTTACCGATTGGCCCGAGAGCCTGTTGGTCAACATCACACCAAAGATAATAAGAACTAAAATTCCGCCCACATAAATGAGAATTTGAGACACAGCAATAAAATCAGCACCGGCAAACACATATAAAGCGGCAACGCCCATAAAAGTAATCATCAGGGAAAATGCTGCATATAAAACGTTCTTTGTCCACAATATCACCAATGCTGAAGCAATTGTAATTCCCGCGAATAAGTAGAAAAGAATTTGGATGAACATTTTTGAAATTATAAATTATGAATTTAGGTTTTGGGGTTTGGGGATTAGGGATTAGGTGCTGGAATCATCATCCTTCTTTGGTTTTATCTTTGGTCTAAAAACTGGTCTTGGTTTAGAACTTGCTTTATTTTCTTTCTCACCAGCTTTATTTTCACCATCTTCTCCTTTCTCTTCGTCCTTTTTAACTACTTGTTTTATTTTTGGTCTGAATACAGGTTTAGGTGATCCAGTACCAGCAGGTTTATTTTCCTCAGTTTTTTCTTTATCACCTATATCCTCTTCTTGTTTGACTAGCGGTTTTATCTTTGGCTTAAATACTGGTCTTGGTTTAAAACTTGATTTATTTTCTTCCTCACCAGCTTTATTTTCGCCATCTTCTCCTTTTTCTTCATCCTTTTTAATGACCGGTTTTATTTTTGGTCTGAATACAGGTTTGGGTGATGCAGTAGCAGCGGGTTTAGCTTCCTCAATTTTTTCTTTATCATTTATATCCTCTTCTTTTTTAACTACCGGCTTCATCTTTGGCTTAAATACTGGTCTTGGTTTAAAACTTGATTTATTTTCTTCCTCACCAGCTTTATTTTCGCCATCTTCTCCTTTTTCTTCATCCTTTTTAATGACCGGTTTTATTTTTGGTCTGAATACAGGTTTGGGTGATGCAGTAGCAGCGGGTTTAGCTTCCTCAATTTTTTCTTTATCATTTATATCCTCTTCTTTTTTAACTACCGGCTTCATCTTTGGCTTAAATACCGGTTTTGGGACAGAACTTGCCTTATTTTCTTCATTTACTTCCTTTGTAAGTTCCTCCTTCTTCACCACTGGTTGCACCCTGGGTTTAAACGAGGGTTTTGGTTTGGGAGCAACAGTCTCGTCCCCTACTGCACTTGTAGGTTTTTTCTCCGCCAATGCCTTGGCTTTTTCCTGATTATAAACTTCCAACTTTTGCTTTTTCTCAAGAATTTCCAAAGGCGTCATCTCAGCAAACGCATAAACATGATCCGCCACATCAAATTCGCTAAAGTCATAAGC
>CAMPJM010000427.1 GCA_946886805.1 uncultured Flammeovirgaceae bacterium
GGGAAGACCAAGGGCTTTTGTATGATAACATGAGTGTGGACATTTATTATTTGGGAATTGTACTAACCAGAAAATATAAACTATTGCGACACTCTTACAACATTTTTATGGGCGGGCTCATCCTTTGTGTATTAACTTTTCTAACTATTTTTATTTATACTGCTAATTCTAACATATAGAGGTTTTATGAAATTCTTGATTTACAATATTTTTTTAATCACTTTTTTGCTCTGCTTTTCCTGCCAATCCACGGAAAAAAAAGAAGTTGAAAGTTCAGAACAGGAGGAAAAACTAAGTAAATTTTCAGAAGAAGAAAATGCTCTTTATCAAGATTTAATGAGCACCCATGACGAGATCATGCCTGAAATGTCTGATATAATGCTGTTGAATAAAAAAATAAAAGCCATTGTTGAAGACACGCAAGAGCCTCAGGAGCTTGAAAAACTAAATCAACTGTCAAAAGATCTGGAGGACGCCAACGAGGGAATGATGGTTTGGATGAGAGAATTTAACCCTAATTTGGATGAGCTGCCTGAGCAAGAGATTGTGGCTTACTTAAAAGAGGAGCAGAAAAAAATAGAAAAGGTTAAAACAAATATGGAGAGTGCAATTGAAAATGCTCAGTTGTATGTCGATAGTAAAAGTGAATAAGAGCTTTATTGGACCAAGATTTTATTCCGTTTCGCATCCTGACAGGATTTTTCCCACTGTACTCGGTAAGATCAGCTTTTCCTGACCTTGGAATTTTTTATACACATAAGCACTTATTTCTGCCAGTTCTAAATTTGTAAGGTTCATGTTAGCTGGCATAGGTTGGTTATACTCAACTCCATTCACTACAATAGAGCCCTCTAACCCAAATTTCATAATGCAAATTAGCTTACTGGAGTCTTGGGCAAAATAATCTGCATTTGCCAACGGAGGAATTAGTCTTGCCAAGCCTTGTCCATCTGCCTTGTGGCAATTAACGCAATTCATCTGGTACAGCCTTTCTCCAGCCACTAGATATTGCTTTAATTTTATTTCCTCTCGCCCGCTTAAAGTTTGTGCATCCTCCTTCTGGTTGGAGCCGTTGCAGGAAGTAACAAGCCATAATGCAATAAAAATTAACAAAAAGTGTTTAGTCATTATTATTTTCCGACAATAAAATGTGTATGTCTTTTATCAATTTTGTGACGGATTTTTCTTCCGTACCGTCGTAAATGCCTCTGATCCTTTTTTCTTTATCAACCAAAATAAAGGCGCCGCTATGGAGAAATCCTCCCGGTTCTTCTTCATCTTCCATTGCGGTGACCATGTAGCTGGTCTGGCCAATATCATAGATCTTTTCTTTTTCTCCAGTCACAAAGTGCCATTTGGGACTTTCTACCCCCAGCCGGTCGGCATAATCATGCAATAACGCTACAGTATCATACTCCGGGTCTATTGTATGAGACAAGATCGCTACTTTATCATTTTCTTTGAATTCCTCATAGACCCGCATCATTTGCGATTTCATGACAGGGCAGATAGTAGGACACGAGGTAAAAAAGAAATCTGCCACGTACACTTTGTCCTTGAACGAAGCAGGAGTCACAACTATACTATCTTGGTTTACAAACTGGAAATCCCCGATTTTATGGTAAATGGTATCCCTTCCCTTTATTTCTTTTCGGCCCAGAATAGGTAATTCATCGCTGGTGGTGGATTTTTCACAGCTATAAAAAACAGTGACAATTAAGACTAAAAGTAATATTTGATGTGCTTTCATTTGTTTAATTTTCAGGTGTTCTTAGTTTTTTGTAAAGCCTGATCCCAAACATTAGAATTCCAATAAGTGCAAATATGCCGATAACGCCCCAGAGCATGTTTAGTGCATTCTTAAGTACAACCAAAAAAACGATGCAAAAAAGGAAAACAGTTGATATTTCATTCCAAATTCGCAACTGCTGACCAGAGAATTTTATAACATTTTTTTGCAGGTTCCGGAATATAACGTGACAATAGATCTGGTATATAAAAAGGGCAATAACGAAAGCTATTTTTATCCACAGCCAATTGGGAATATCGGGTATGTAGTTGTACAGCAAACTTAAGCCAAGAATAAGGGTAATAATTGCCGAAGGCCAGGTAATAATATACCACAACCTTCTGGTCATCAATTTATACTGAGGTATTAAGATGTCCCTTTCATTTTTTGGCTTGGAGTCAGCTTCGGTATGGTAAATAAAAAGTCTCACTATATAAAATAGCCCTGAAAACCAGGTTACGACAAAGATTATATGCAAAGCTTTTAAATACAGATAGGACATAAAGGCCTTTTGGGTGGAGTTGCAAATTTAAGCATAGAATTATACATAATACACTTTTATGCTAAATTCCTTAACAACTTTTAAGGCACTGAGGATATAATAAAAAACATTAATCCATAGTGGGTGTTTTTGTAATAAATATGGATAAATAGTAGAATTATTTTCTTGCACAAAGTATTATTTTCGTTTTATATTGCATCAACAAGTGACAGAGATCTGAAAATTAAACATAATGGATAATCAGGACAGAAATAAAAGAGATAAATCTAACGGCGGAAGAGAGGAGTCGCGAAGAAGTTCAAATTTTTCTGAGAAACGACCTTTTAAGAACGATGCTAATGACAGAAACCAAGGGGTGGAAAGGCCAAGGAAATTTGGGGCAACTGATTTTAATGACAAAAAAGTCTGGAAAAAACAGGATGAAGGGAAAAAGCTATGGGAAACTGAACCTGAGGACCTGAAAGATTTCGAAAAGGAAATAATCCAGGAAAAAGGACGTGCAGCAAAGTTTAAAGAAGAAAACAAAAAGAAATTCAGTAAAGAAGATAATGAGGAGTTATTTGAAGATGATGTTCCTTTCAATGTAAAGCCAGTAAAAAAATCATCAAAGGTGAATATAAGGCCCAATAATTTTTTTGATGACGATGATTTAGATGAAGGAATTGGAGGATACCAAAAAATCAAGAAAACTAAGAAGTGATTATAGGAGACTGTGGAGTCCCTCGCTACGAAGTGCTGGGATAATTTAGTGATTCCGAATTCAAATTAGGGGATTCCGGCCGTGCCAGTCTTGGATATTTACTCCGTGAAAAACTCTGTAAATTCCGCGCCGAAGGCATCCCTTTGAGGGAATGACGATATTTATTTTGTCGTTATAGCTGAATAGTTACAATTATTTTAGTACGTATGAGCATACGCTTTGGGCTTTTCTTCAACCAAACTAATGTAGTGAACGGTTTACAATTTTTAGTTTCCCCCCACCCTACATGTAACGCACTTCTTTTTTATTTTCAGTTGATTTTGTTAAAGAGCCAATGTTTCTTGAAAACCGTTTTTCCCATAGAACCGGAGCAAACTTGAAAATTCTCATTAGCAAAAAAAATCATTATGCAGACCTATTCCTAAATTCAACAATAAGTCCATCTTTAACGCATGCATTAATGTATGCGAAAACAGCCTGAATATCTTCTCGTTTTAAATGCGAATATGAATTGAGGATTTTTTCTTCAGTCCATCCATTGGCTAGCCGTTCTAAGATAAATTCCACGGATATACGTGTTCCCTTAATAGTCGGCTTACCTAATAATATGTTTTTATCCGATGTTATCCTTTCCTTCCAATCCATAATTAAAAATACGAAATTTTATGCAGAAATGTTCTTAGCGGCACGGTATATATCATTATTGTTAAACCTCGGGTTTGTTTATATCTTTTTCCCAAGAGACTAATTTTCTTTCCTCAAAACTTCAAGAGGAGGGCTTTTGATTACACTTCGGCTGTTGGTAAGGCCAATTATAACAGATAGTGAGGTAACGCCAATAAAAAGTAAAATGGCAGGTAAGGCAGAAGGTGTAAAAACAGTATCAAAGCTAAACCATGCCAAAAGCCAGCTACTAATAAAAGCCAAAAGTATTCCAGAAATGCTGGCGAGACCACCAAGATAGAAATACTCTAAGGCCGAAATGGCTAAAATTTGCTTACTTTTAGCTCCCAAAGTCCTTAATAAAACACTCTCCCTGATCCGTTGATATTTGCTAGTCCTTATTGCACCCGTTAGCACTATTAGCCCGGTGACAATACTAAAAAACGCCATAAAGCCAATTACCCAGGCAATTTTGCTCAATATTCCTTCTATTGTTATGAGTATCTGTTTAAGATCTACAATAGAAATATTAGGAAATGTTTGTACCAGAGCCTGTTGCAACTTTGCAGCCCCCGCAATTGAGGGAACCCTTGTTGTGAGCACGTGGAATTGTGGAGCCGTTTCCAAGACTCCTTCCGGGAAAAGTACTATAAAGTTTGTTTGGAGTCTGTTCCAATCTACTTCTCTGACACTACCTATATAAGTTTTCATAAGAACTCCCTGCACATTAAAGATCAATTCATCTCCAATGCTTGCCTTCATGTCTTCAAAAACGCCTTCTTCTAAAGAAATAATAATAGAATCACTATTGCTTTCCATTTTTCCTTTCCAGGAACCCATTTTTATGGTTTCCGTCTCCTTTAGCGAATCTCTGTAGGTGACCCTGTATTCCCTGTGCAGGATCCAATCCCGAATATCTTC
>CAMPJM010000428.1 GCA_946886805.1 uncultured Flammeovirgaceae bacterium
TTACCAAGACTGCCGAAGTTTGGAATTTGATGCATTAACCTTCCCCTTTGCCGTCCCAGATTTAGAAAGACTCTGCGGGTTATTGACAAAACTTCGGAAGTCTAACTTACAGGAAAATCAAATTATCTTTTCACCCTAATTACATTTACAGAATAGGGAGCAAAAGTAAGGTTGAGTTTATTTCCTTTTACTTTAATTTCTTCATCCACCGGATAGATGGCTTTAGGGTTGTCCAAGCTGTTGACTGCATCCAGCTTGTCACTTCTCAGTACTGTCATCGTTCCTTTGGAGCCGAATTTCTTTACGCCCTCTACAACAATCTCTTTCTTTTGCTCTTTGTCTGAAGTATTTACAATTTTTAGAATAATTTCATCAGTTGCTTCATCCAGCGCTGCTGTTGCATATAGTTCATTTTGTCCGGTCAATGGTTTTTCTCCAGCAAGAATCGGCAATACATGCGTGCCGCTGTTGGTTGAAAACATTTTTTGAACATAATAATTTGGGGTACCATAGACTGTCAAATTATCTACCCAAATCAAATCAGGAGTCCATTGCCATCCCTCGGAATGTGCAAAAAGCGGGGCATAAGAAGCCATTACCACTACCTCAGCATTTCTTTCTAGGCCTGTCATAAATGCTGCCTCAGACATAGCACACTCCCAATTGTTTTTATTATCAGGACTTGCAATGGCCACACTTTGTGCAGCATATTCTCCTGCAAAAACCTTAGGTCCGTTTCTATCATAACTGTCATAACGGGTTGCATTTTCCCTGAACCAAACCGGCGGCTTGTAATAGTGTTCATCAATCAGTTCTGCATCAAGATCAACCAGGGTCTTTCTCAAATAGTCAAACTCCTTACCTTCAGGAAAAGGGCCGGTAGTGGAAACCAAAGTAATTTCAGGATGTTGTTCCTTCAAAATCTCTTCAAATATTTTATACCTTTCAATATACTGCTCCCCCCATTGCTCATTGCCAATACCCAAATACTTCATGTTAAAAGGTTCAGGATGCCCCATATCGGCACGTTTTTTTCCCCAGGTACTTTCCGGAGAACCATTAGCAAATTCAATCAGGTCCAAGGCATCCTGAATGTATGGATCCAACTGGTCCAAAGGCACTACTTCGCCGGTATTAAACTGACAGGCCATGCCACAATTGAGGATGGGTAAAGGTTCTGCCCCAATATCTTCCGCTACTTGAAAGTATTCATAAAAGCCCAGTCCGAAAGACTGATAGTAATCGGGCGTTAATCTATGCTTAAATTCTGTATTCCACCTGTTTACGATCAATTCACGTTCAGCAACAGGCCCGATCGTCTTTTTCCACTGAAACCTTTCGTCTAAAGTCCTACCTTCCACTATACAACCACCGGGAAACCGGAAAAAACCAGGCTCCATATCTGCCAAAATCTGGATCATATCTTTTCTTAAACCTCCTGGTCTGCCTTTCCATGTATCTTGGGGAAATAAGGAAATCATGTCCAGATCAATTTCACCTTCGCCTTCTATCCACAAGTTCATTTTAGCTTTTTCAGCAGTTGCCGTTGCTGTGAAACTGGTTTCATATTTTTCCCAGCTATTTGCTCGAGGAGTTAAGCTTGCGGTGCCAATTGTTTTTCCCTGCTCATCAATTAGCTCAATAGCCAAAGTCACATTGCTTCCTTTTGCTTGTCTGGCCATGACCGAGAAATCATACTGATCGCCCTCTTTAATGCCCATGCCTCTAAAGCCCTCATTGGTGATGCCATAATTCCTGCCATCTTCGTTGGTGCTGATGCGAATATATCTCCTATTGGCCGGGCTGGTCAGTTCCGCATTATGAATAAGTGCTTTCCCGTTAATTTGTTCCTCATCTTTTTTTAAAACTTTCCAACCCATCATAGGCGTATCAAATTCAAAAGATCGGTTTTTTATTAGTTCTGCATATATTCCTCCATCCGCGCCCATATTGATATCCTCAAAAAACAACCCCCACATGGTAGGTTGAATTTCAGCAATGGGTTGATTTGTTTTTACTATTAATGTTGAAGTCGACTGTGCCACCGATTTCTCGGAAAAAATAAAGCAATAGATTGCCAGGGCAATAAATAAGTAATTGGTTTTCATAGGCATTTTATGATTTTGGATAATTGTCATCAGACAAAATAAATTAAAGTTTATACTTCCTCTTTCAGCTCATTCCTCCAAGGGCATACAATGAGACTCGTCTAAAGAGGTCGGAAATGTGTTTGTCCTAATACCTTTTCTATAATAATTCCATCGCTTCGCAATCTTCGTTTTAAAGCTTTGGAATTCAGGGATCCAATAAGAATAACCACACGCATGCTTGTACTATTAGATCAAGTGAAGCTCCTTATTTTGTAACTATTAAAATTTCGCTCCCCTGCCCGAAATGCTATTATACTCGCTTTTAAAATACCTCATCCGCCAATGTTTCGGCGCCAGCTCTTTATCCCCTCCTAAAAGAGAAGGGTAAAGCGCCTTAACTTGATTGCATTTACTCTCTCCTTCAATGAGAGAAGGGTAAATTGTCCTGGCTTATTAGTATTGCCTGACCGCTAAAAGAAGAACTGAATATGCTAAGAATATAAGTTCGATTAATCAGTCGTCTACTCTTTCAGCTCCAGCACCACCACTGAGAAAGACGGCAATTTAACTTTGAGGGTATTGCCTTTCAATTTTGCTCCTTTAAATGTTTGAGGGGTGATTTTTCCCGGTTCTTCAAAGGAATTATAATCCTGGATTTTATCGGAGGTTAAGATCCTTCCTGTAACATTTTTATATTTGGTGCCTTCAATATTAATCGCAACTTCATTGTCTTTATTGGCATCTATATTAACCAGAGAAATGTGGGTCAAGCCGTTTTTATCTTTGGAAGCTGATACCGAAACAGCAGGTAATTTTTCATCACCGACTACATACTCTTCGCTTTCTATCTCCATTGGCAACAAGGTAGCATCCTGATGCACATTGTACATTTCCATCACGTGATAAGTCGGAGTCAGCAGCATCTTTTCTTCATCGGTGAGGATTACTGCCTGCAATACATTAATGGTCTGAGCAAGATTGGCCATCTGCACACGTTCGCAATGTTTGTGGAAAATATTTAAAGTTGTTCCGGCAATCATAGCATCGCGCATGGTATTCTGCTGATAAAGAAAACCAGGATTTGTACCAGGTTCTACTTCATACCATCCTCCCCATTCATCTACAACAAGCGCAATCTTTTTTTCAGGATCATATTTATCCATGATTGCAGAATGTTTGGTAATAAGCTCGTCTATGAACAATGCCCGCTGCATGGTCGTGAAATATTGCTGTTCGGAAAATTCGGTAGATGGTCCCTTATCGCTCCAGTCGATGACTGAATAATGGTGCAAGGCCAAGGCAGAAACCAAATTTGAAGGAATGTTTTTCATCAGCACCTCAGTCCAGTTGTAATCGTCTGAACTGGCTCCAGAGGCGATTCTATACAGCGCACCGTCATTAGACCACCCGGCCATAAAAGTAGCATACTGGCGATACAAATTGGAATAATACTCTGGTGTCATATTACCACCACAGCCCCAAGCTTCGTTGCCTACGCCCCAGTATTTTACATTCCAGGGTTCCTCCCTGCCATTTTCCCTGCGCAACTTCGACATAGGACTTTCCCCATCAAAGTTCACATATTGCACCCAATCTATCAGATCTTCAACCGTGCCACTGCCTATGTTTGCAGCCAAATAAGGTTCTGCACCCAATACTTCACACATATTCAAGAAATCATGCGTACCAAAACTATTATCCTCGGTCACATTCCCCCACCAGGTGTTTACAATTGTCGGCCTGTCTTCTTTTGGACCGATGCCATCTTTCCATTGATAAGTATCGGCAAAACATCCTCCTGGCCATCTCAGGTTAGGTACTTTTAATTCCTTGAGCGCTTCAATAACATCATTTCTTACCCCGTCTGTATGAGGAATGGTAGTATTATCTTCCCCTACATAAAACCCGCCATAAATATTTCTGCCAAGATGCTCGGCAAAGTGGCCATAAATGTGTTTGTTGATAATCAATTTAGAATCGCTGTTAACGTTCAATTCCGCAGTGGTTTGCGCTGTGAGTTGAAAAAACGTCAAGCAACCAAGTAAGCTTAATAAAATCTTCTTCATTTTTTAATAATTTTTGGTTTCTGAAATTGCAGGTAATTTACCTCCATATTGTTTTCGCACTCCAGATACTGAATTCATCTTTAGCGATTTCAGTAAAAATGTTAAGCTCCTGATCCTTATCTATAATAAACACGAATCAAAAAAAGGAAATAGCTCCATAGTTTTCAAAATGCTTCTCCCTTTTTTACAAATAAATTTTCTCTAAAACTAGCCGCAGAATATTAAAGTGTCGAATATACAATTATAATAAAAATGTTCTAACATTAATATTCTTAACCAGGAATTATGATTTAATACTTGCCCAAATTGCTTCAAAAAAAAAGCAAATCAGAAGCGGCAGAAATTCCTTCATCGAAATCTAACCTATTGAGTTTCTATCTTTTTACCCCAAA
>CAMPJM010000429.1 GCA_946886805.1 uncultured Flammeovirgaceae bacterium
TCGCACGTTTGAGAATATTAAATCTAAAGAAGATCAATAATTTTTCGATCGTTTTGTGAGACAGTTATTCGATTACGGTTATCTCAAATTCATCTTCAAAGGTTCGACTTTTTCCAGTTGCTATTTGAGTTGTTCGTATCTTTATTTTATGTATCCCGCCCGTTTTACCTTCAATCCGTTCAATTCCGTCATTGTCGCCACTGGTAGTTGAAGACGGTAGTTCCACAAATCCAGCTCCAGCTTGAGGGTCGTTTACATCATATCTGTATCTGATGGCGGCCATCTTAGCTTGAGAAATGGCTGTTCCTTCGAAAATTTCTCCTTTCTTAATAGTAAACTTATCACTAATCACGCGGGGTTTAAAGTACTCAACATCATAAAAATAACTATCAAACAGTTCTCTTGTGCTTTCCACTGTGGAGAGGTTAAACAATAGAAGCGAGGTGGCAAAGTCATTTGATCGATTAGCTGAGTAGTCCTCAAATGCATTGTTAATAAATGCTGTATCAATTTTAATGGTGTCAAACTGATAATTAGCAACTCTAATAAGTTCTTCGATATCAGCAGTGCTAATTATTTCATTGTCAGCGACTCGTTTGACCAATGCATCTGTGCTATTGGTAAACTGTTCACATATTTCAATAAAACGTTTTCCAGCCGGCGAATATCCTGTTTGATGCACCATATCATTAAGTTTTGCTTTCGACTCTTGGATTTTCTTTTTCAAGTAGTTGTTTTCAATGGCAGTTAAGGTGCTCGTCCTTTCGTTGCCACAAGAAATAAAAACCATAATTGCGAGAACAAAAATTAGGTAATTGCTTATAGTTGGTTTTTGCATTTTCTTAAGACCTCACTTTTTATTTAATAATTTTTGCTCCCATCCACCAACTACACTCCCTCACTTCTTAGGTATCAATCGTTTTTTGAGACAGTTAGTCCCTTTACTGTTCTGTTGTTAAACCCAGTTTATTTTATCTTCCACATTTCTAGGATTCTATCAGCTTCATTCTTACTAATATTGCCCCTTGGTAAATACCGTTCATTCTCTAAAAAGGGAGTTCCGCAAATGAAAATGTCAGGTTTATCTGGATATAAAGTATCTAGATCTGCATAAAAGAAATCACCAGGTTTCAATTCTTCAGAAAGATAAAACACCGTTAATTTCAAAGTAGTGTCCTTTCCCATCGGATTTAAAAAGGTGTCCATTTCTCCACCATAGAAGTTCTGCCAAAACAACAAATGGGTGCCATAAAAATAGTTTTAGAATAGTGGTAAGGTCGGTCAAAAATGGAATCGTTATAAAAATTTGTTTCTGTTCCTATTTCTTCGTTGGTAAGAATCCACAGCCATCTTGTAGAAGTGAAATCCGACCAATATATATCTTTCTTATTATCAAAAGTCTCCAGTGGACTTATTGCTTTTTCTATTCTGAAATCATTGAAGTCTTGGCCGTATTTCTCACGGACAGTCCTTTCAAATAAATGTGCTAGCCCTACCATTACGCCGAACAGAGCAATGGTAATTAAAAATGTATAAATGAAAAAACGAATCATAAATTACTGCCAAGTTAATCCCATGTCCACCTATGGCATATACAGATATACTACATATGCTATGTGACCTTCTAATCTAAAGATTTATTAAATACTTTATAAATATAATTATTGGAATACTTAGAATAATAATCGTTTTATGAGACAGTTTACGTCTATTGGATTACTTGATCTTTACATTATCTATTCCAATATCGCTTTTCAACTTTCCTTACGTTCTCAACGTCTGAAAGCTGTATCAGATAGTCTTTTAATTTAACTAATTCCATATCATTTGGGTCGCCGTTAAATTCATTAATGTAGATAGCATTTCCATAGTTGTCTTTACATTTTTCCTGCGTATCATCTACAATGATGGTAGTCTCAAGCTCGAAACCAAACTTTCTTACTTTCTTAAGCCTTTTCTCCCAATTGAACTGGTCTAAGTCAATGTCTCTTCTGTAAGTACACCTTGACTTCCCCATATAAATTCAAATTTGATATTTTTTGGCTTTATTTGACTTACAATGTCCTTCACATATTGATCGTCAGCTGATGACCATATTGCTAATTGATATGCGCTAGAGACATTCATTAAAAAAGATTCCAGATACGGTCTTTATATATGAAAAATGGAGGGTAGATAAAATCGTGAGAAAGTTCTTTCACTTCCTGAGTCGCATGAATTAATGTTTCATCCAAATCTAATATCAGTAATTTCTTTTTCACGGTTTCTAAAAGTAAGTGACTTTGACAGCATTACATTTAACTCCAAAGACCGATTTGATGCCGGTAAAATGACGAAAGGTACGGAATTATGGATAAACAATCCTTTTATGAGACAGTATCGTTCGCGTCGGTTTGTTTCGTGATACACTATTTTTCAACCGCCTTCATCCCGGGCTAATATAAACCTAAAGTTCTTACATTTTCATTCTATTTTATAAGAAAAACGGTGTCAATGCCATCCGACACGTTAATCCTTTGATGCAAATAGTCTGGCTTCGAAAACACTAGAACCAAATCTGGGCATCCAAACAGGCCTCCTGAAAGATCAGAATAAGAAAATTGTCCGGCAGAATCGGTTGCGGACAGATTCTGTGTCTGCCTATGTTCGAAATCCGAGTTGTTCACGATTTGCACCCCTGATATTGGCTGTTTGGTGTCAATATCGACAACGATTCCCTCTGCATCTCTATAGCAATCGCACCCGAACACTATAACCAGTGAACCGACGAAGATTGTCCTGAGACCTTTCTTTGTAAATAAGCCTGCGCTTTGCATATTTAAATTTTATTTCACCAGGAGTTCGTTGTCTAGCCGCTTATAAAGTAAAAACGGCAATATTTCCGTATTACTATTAATTATCGTTTTATGATACAGAACCTCAATTGGCTTATTGTTATTTTATTTTTTTCGGTGAGCATCAAACCATTCCCGACCATTCCACATCGGATTATATCCACCTACCTTATCGAACTCAAGATAAGGATCACCAGATTGAACAAGACCAATAAGTCGTTTCCCAGTTATTAGCCATTCCCTAGCCTGGCTGGCGATACTATCAAGGATTGCATGGGCAAACCCTCTATCTTGGTATGCGAAATCTTCAAAATGACGTAAAACAATCACCAATCCTGTTTTATCCATTGGATAGATATCCCTTAGGCAATCATTGAAGGCGTTCATGTTTTCTCCATAATAATCCGGAAAACCCATTTTTTCTTTGATGGCCTTATGAGCTGTTTTGGGAGTCCAATTAGAAGTATCAATATCAATTATACTATAGCGAGCGTCTAATAGCCACCCCATGTCAATATGAAGCACATCAGGATTATGATACATGCTGATTGCACCATCTCGTAAAATCACAAAGTCGAGTTTATCCTCTTCAGATTGCTTCTTCATAGATCCTTTTGCATTAAGTCCAACGGTTTGCAAAATGGGTGTTGGGCATTTAAGTGCACCACAATTCACGGCTACGATTTTATTATAAATGGCTGTGACGCCTGAAGCTTCAATTTTATGCTCAACAACCTGTTTATTGAGTTGCTGTAGTTTATTATTGTTTATCCAGTTGCTCTCGGACTTCCATTAGTGCAAAGCCAAGCAGATTCTCACCTTTCCATTTTAGTGGGTTTTCAGCATCAGGATGGTCTTTAGCCATACCGATACCCCAGATATTGTCCACTGGGCTAGCCTCTACTAATACTCGGTCAGCTGTTGATAAAAGAAATTCCTTCATGTCCGGATGGGAATTAAACTTGTGGTAAGTTCCAGCTTTCACTATCTCATACCTCTTATCCAGCCATTTCTGATTATCAAAGCTTTTTACTTGTCTGCCCAAATCTTTTGCATGTCCTGGTGTAGTGGCATTAAGGATTTTTCCTTCGATTTCGCTGTCACCGAATAGCCTTGCTTTTTCAGCCATCATCCAATGCTCTGCCGTCTGATATTCCAGTCCATTTACTGTGATCTTAGCTGGATACCATTGGCTAAAGATAAAGGGTCCAACCATCTGTCCATGTCCTGGTGTATGGCCCCAAAAGAATAAATACTTCAGTCGTTCTCCAGCAGCAAATCTTTCTTGTATCTGTTTTAGTAATTTTTTCATAATGGAGTCTAAATTACTGCCAACATGTTAATATGCGCAACCAGTTGCGTATAATAACAATATGTTGTTAAGGTATTTTATTTAATTCAGATATACAATCTGTCTTTATTGTACCGATCGTTTTTTGAGACAGTTTGGGTGTCGTGCTATTATGCCGTATGTGTTTCAACCACCTCGATCAGTCCAACGATATTGTCATTAAATTCAGCCAACTCCTCAGCAGGCACCCATAATTCAGTGTGGATTGATCCTCCAACGGTCTCAATTCTAAATTTCTTTAGATAGTCAGAGTTGACATTAAATTTAGTCACGTGACCTACTCCGTATGCAGGAACATTCCACTGTGTTGAAATCTGTCGGGCGTATTCCAAATTTGTTACCGGATAGAATATTGGTTGCT
>CAMPJM010000430.1 GCA_946886805.1 uncultured Flammeovirgaceae bacterium
ACAGGCACGACTCTACAGCAAATGAATATTATTTTCTTCGCATGCGTTTATTATTTCATCAGGCCAGATACTTGACTGGATCTCTCCAATGTGTGCTTTCTTTAACAACAGCATACACAAACGAGATTGACCAATTCCGCCTCCTATTGTTAAGGGCAACTCATTATTTAGCAGCATCTTGTGCCACAACAGATCAACTTTGTATTCGCAACACTCGAGGGTTAACTGCTTCAGTAGTGCATTTTTATCTACGCGGATGCCCATAGATGATAGTTCAAACGATTTTCCAAGTACTGAATTCCACACCAGGATATCGCCGTTAAGTCCTTTATAGCCATTTTCAGTCGCAGTGGTCCAATCGTCATAATCAGCCGCTCTTCCATCGTGTTTCACCCCATTCTGCAATTTGCCTCCAATCCCAATTAAGAAAACAGCGCCAAATTCCTTGGCAGCCAAATCTTCCCTCTCTTTAGGCGTATTATCTGGATATCTGCTAAAAAGTTCCTCACTGTGAATGAAAGTGATTTCGTTTGGAAGTTGAGGTTTTAATTCCTCATACTCTTCATATAGAAGATGTTCTGTCCGTTTCATGGCAGCAAATACATTGAGGACCGTTTGCTTTAAAAAGGCCAAATTTCGCTCCTCTTCTCCTATTACTCTTTCCCAATCCCACTGATCGACGTACAGCGAATGGATATTATCCAAATCTTCATCAGGACGAATGGCATTCATATCAGTGTACAAGCCATAACCTTTACCTATTTTTAGTTTCGCCAACATCATCCGTTTCCACTTTGCAAGAGAATGGACAATCTCCGCCTGTGTCTCATTCATAAATTTGATAGGGAAACTAACCGGTCTTTCCGTTCCGTTTAGATCGTCATTTATTCCAGTGCCTTTTAGTACAAAAAGAGGAGCAGTTACCCTTCTCAATCGAAGCTCAGCTGCTAATTCGTGTTCAAATACGTCTTTTGTTAATTTTATTGCTTTCTCTGTTTTAATAACATCAAGAACAGGTTTATAACCTTCGGGAATAAAAAGAAATGAATTCATTAAAATGCAAAAATTAATTTTAGTTATATGGGAACGCAAATATAGATATATTACTTTCTGGTTTCAACTTTGATAGGCAATTCTTTGCTGTGGCTGTTGCTCTTAAGACAAGATCAGAATTAACCAGTCTCTTCTTTTGATGCTTTTATCTTAGTATCTTATCAGTAATATTCGTATTAGTGATAAGCTAAAAACAAAACGTGCGCCGAAGCAATGCTATTAAGTTAAGCTTTTAAAAGACCTCATCTCCGAAATGCTTCGAGGCCGGCTCTCAACCCTTCTCCTAAAGTGAGAAGGGTAAATCGCCTTAACTTAATAGCATTGGCTATGGAAGACGTCGGACTAACAAGCAACTTCGAAACGTTAAAAATAACAAAACGTTGCCGTACATATTTCACACTTTGCGTTCTTTGCGTTTTTTAAACTTAATTTATCTTTGCGTGCGGCAAAGCCATCCCTTCGGGAAACCATGCCAGGGATAGGAAACTAAAAATTCAGAAGCTATTAAGAAGCTGAATTATCAGGTTTGTGAGAAGAACCAAGCTTACTATTCACATCATTCTCAACCTCATTAATTTTATCGTATATTTTATTTATCAATAGAATTACCGTGTTAATTCCTGACGAGATTAGTACCGTAAACACCAGGCGAACCACCGTTAGTTCTTCAAATTCTGGCAAACCTGAGAAATGAGCTATTAAGTAAACGACCGTGCCCCACCAGGGAGTCATACAAATAGGGCATTCAAAAAATGGCTTTCGAATAAAGGAAGGCAAATTCTTCAGCTTTTCTTTAGGCCGGTAAAAAATCATACCTTTCCAGGTAGTAGCCTTTAGGAAGTAAACTATTAGTGCAATAATAAAAGCCTGTTCAAGCATAAGATGAGGTCAACAAAAAAATTAAGTGTGGAAAATTAACACCTTCGATCTTTATTTGTTTGAAAAATTCTCTTTCTCTATAAGAGTACTTCTTTAAGATCTGAATATGCATTAGAAATCTATTGCTCAGTGAAATTTCTGCTAATCTCTGTTTGGCTAATGAGAGATTTTCGGAGTAAGGTCATCATCGCAGAGCTTGCCCCGAACTTGATTCGGGGAGGGAACTTCTCTCCAATAAGGCACGGCCATGCATTAACCGAAAATAGCTAACCATAAAAGCGGGTTTCAGAAATCTGCCTCTCTTAAAGATTCTTTTCAATTTTGGGGATCTGCATTAAATTCAGGCTCTTCCTCGGTATTTTTTGAATGTTTAAATACCCAGAATTTTTGCCCAATAAAATTAACACAGGCACTTGCGCCAGCCGCACCTACAAAGGCTATCAAATATTTGTTGGGTACATTATAAAAATCTTGGTAATAGTGGAAAAGATAGAGCAACATAGAATTTACCGCAACATTGATAAGCAAGGTAATTGCGTACAAACCCAGGAATTTCAAAACCCTTTTGGTCGACCTGCCTTTCTTCTTCCATGTCCAAAATTTGTTTAAATAGTAGGTTACGGTAGTGCCAATTATAAAAGACAGTCCTTTTGCCAAGGTCTCATTGCTCAGGGAAGACCAAATAAATTCCGGCAGTATTTGTAAAAAAAGATAATAGAAAGAAAGATCGGCCAGAGCAGCAACCGCTCCTACGAAGGTGAATTTTATTATTTGGGCTTTTAGAGACGATCTTGCCATAGAAAATTTTCAACGCGCAAGATACAATTATAAATAAAAACCACCACGTTCAAAGTGTTTTTCAAAGGGTGGCACGGGAATAGCTATGTGTACTGTCAAAAAGTTTTCCGAATTAAAATCCGAGGATTATGCAACAGGCATTATGTAATAAATATAAGATCAATGCTTTTTTTGGCTTATTTATTCTATCTAATTTGAACTTCAATTTTAAAGCATCAAATATGAAGCGATTATTTATTTTTTTATTTGCTCTTTTAATATGTGACGGAGCAACAGCACAATTTAATTTTAATAAGCTTAAAGACATGGTTGGTGGAGGGAAACTTTCCACAGAGGAAGTTGGAAAAGGATTGAAAGAAGCACTTACTACTGGGGTTTCAAAAGGTTCTGATTTAGCTTCTAAGGTAGATGGCTACTATAAAAATGCCGATATTAAAATCCCTTTCCCTCCCGAAGTTAAAAAAGTAGAGGATAAACTTCGGCAAATCGGTTTGGGTAGCCAGGTCGATGAGTTTATACTTTCCTTAAACCGGGCTGCGGAAGATGCAGCAAAAGAGGCAAAACCTATTTTCGTTTCGGCAATTAAGCAAATGACTATTCAGGATGCCTGGTCGATACTGAGAGGAGAAGATGACGCTGCGACCGAATACTTAAAAGGAACCACCACCACTCAATTAAATGAGAAGTTTAAACCTGTAATTCAAAAATCCCTGGAAAAAGTAAATGCCACAACATTATATAGAAACCTCATAAACGCTTATAATAAAATACCTTTTGTACAAGAAGTAAATCCCGATTTGGAAGAATATGCTACCAATAAAGCAATAGAGGGGATGTTTATAATGGTAGCAAAAGAAGAAAAAAACATAAGAGAAAATCCGGGAGCAAGAACAACAGATCTTTTGAAAAAGGTTTTTGATGCCCAATAAGATATAACCTGAGCAAAAAAGGCTTCCCCGAAGGGATGGCTTTGCCGCACGCAAAGGCTAATCAAGAAAAGCGCAAAGAACGCAAAATTTAAGGATGGCGATTTAGATATCGATAAGAAAGCGAACCTGGTTAAGGCTTGTAGACTTTCCCTTTTTGCGTTTAACAATCTCAATAAGATGACGCGAGCTACCCATATTAATGGTTTTCGTTGAGGTTTCTCGTTTGAAGAATAGCGAATTTTTCGTAAACAATCATTTTTTAAAATGGTTTTAGGTATAAAAACAAACCAATGAAAAATCTAGCGTTACTTATATTCTTCTCAGCTATTATGTTTTGTTCTTCCTGCGATAGTGGGACAAAAAATACAACCGAAGAAGATCAGGAAGGCATGGAAAGCACCGGTTTTGGCGGAGAAGGAGCAGATCCGAGCAGTGGAACCGTGATTTCGGAAGATTCGGCAGCGGCTCCTGTTGATCAAAGTTCTCAGGAAAATACAGAAGGCGATAGCATTAATGATACAACGGAGCAGTAGCTGTATCATTATACTGTCTCCAAATGACGGTCTTGGCTTCGCTTAAAGGTTGGAAGATCTTGTGTCAAACTATGCCGAGATGAAAGCTATGGATAAAACGTAGGGATAATAATCCAGATTCAAATCTCTACCGACTAAAGTAGACGTAAAGTTAAACACTATATTTTAATACTCATCTTTATTTTGATTATTTATAAACTATTTTTAAATTTTATTGGTTAAAAATATATTACCAATATAACTTAGTATCGCAACAGTATTTTTAATATAACAAGGAATTGCGGTTAATGGTATAGTGAGAAACGACCGCAGTAGTAGGCCTGGGAAACCAGGCTTATTTTTTTGAAT
>CAMPJM010000431.1 GCA_946886805.1 uncultured Flammeovirgaceae bacterium
ATATTATTGAAGTAATACTGACGTATAATTTTAACAATATGAAGTGTTTAAAATGTAGTAGTTTTTTAGACTCTTATTTCTTCAAAATATAATTTCAAATCATCAATCGAACAACAAATCAGGATTTCATATATAGCTTCTGATTTTCCGCAAACGTTTTCAATGCTTTAAACTTTTGAATCTGATTACACAACGATTGAATTTTAAATATATGTCCCACTTTTACCCTAATTTTTTTACTTATGAAAAAATGTACACCAAAGGCAGGCATGCTGTTCAAATCCCTTTTTTATTATCCGTGCCTATTTTTTACTGTTCTACTTTTACCTTATTCTGCGGTTTCTCAAGCTAATTGCTGGCTCGAAACACAGGGCACACAAATTGTAAATGCCGCATCCGGGCAACCTGTTATATTGCGAGCTGTAGGCTTGGGCAACTGGGGATTACAGGAAGGCTATATGCTTAATCCACAGGGCAGCAATATAGGCACTCAATGGCAAATGAAAAAGCTATACTATGATCAGGGCCAGTCAGAGGCTCAGGTAGAGGCTTTTTATCAAAGCTGGCGTGATAACTTTATCACAAAAGCAGATATCGATTATATAGCCTCATTGGGTTTTAATAGTGTGAGGCTCCCGATGCATTATGAACTTTTTCTGACTACGTCGCAACGATCAGTGCGTAATAGTGTCATTCATAACATTGGAAATCATGATAATTACAAGAATTCATTAGCCAGTTGGTACAATAGCAACCAATTATTTAACGACCCAAATCTGGAAGGGTTTAAAATGATTGATAACCTAATTAGCTGGTGTGCATCTAATGGTATGTATGTGATTTTAGATCTTCATGCTGCTCCCGGTGGTCAGGGTTCTGATAAAAATATCGCAGATATATTTTATGACAACAATCTTTGGGAATTTCCTGTTTTCCAAAACGTGACGAATCGTCTATGGGAAAGGATAAGCCAGCGCTATAAAAATGAGCCTAGAATAGCTTTTTATGATCTTATAAATGAACCTAATAATGTTCCTGGTGGAGGTCAGGCTATTCATTCGTTATTGGAAAGATTAATTAATACTATTAGGGCTCAGGGAGATAACCATATGTTAATGGTTGAAGGCAATGGATGGGGGAATAACTATGATTACCTGGAACCATATACTTTTAGCCAAAACTGGGGACTCGTTTATAACGCACATCGCTACTGGATAGATCCCAACGACGACTGGGTGAGGGATAGCAACCCTAATCAAATCAATAGAATGATTAATTTGATAGAATTCCGTGACAGGCATCAGGTTCCGGTTTGGATAGGTGAAACCGGAGAAAATAACAATGAATGGTTACGTCAGAACATTGTCAAACTAGATCAGGAAGGTATAGGTTGGTGCCACTGGACCTATAAACGGCATGACGTTGGCGAAAATGCTGCATTAATGCGCATGGGAGGAAACTATCCGACGGATGGCGCTTCTGTAATGGCGACTGTTCTGGAAAGTATCAAATTTCAAAATTGCATCGCTAACAATAATACGATAGCCGCGGTAACGCAAGACCTACCTGCACCATGGACGAGCGGATGTTATCCCGGCACCACTCCACCTCCTTCTGGAAGTGTGCCAGTAGGTCAGACAATATGGCTCAGAGGCACAAATAATCAATATGTTTCCTCTGAAAACGGCACTACGGCTATGATGTGCAATCGGGCTTCTGCTGGAGGCTGGGAACAGTTTACTGTGGTAGATGCCGGAGGGGGCAAGGTTGCTTTACGAGGCAGTAACGGGCAATATGTGAGCTCCGAAAATGGTGAATCGGGAATGCGCTGCAATAGACCTTCCATTGGCGGTTGGGAAACTTTTAGCTGGGTTGATCTTGGCGGAGGACAAATAGCGCTTCAAGGAAGTAACGGCCAGTACGTCTCTTCTGAAGATGGACAATCTGCTATGATGTGTAACCGACCCTCCATCAGCGGCTGGGAAGCATTTACTTGGGGTAGCACAAGCAGCATAGCCTCAGTGTCAAATGACTCGTTTAGTAATATAAAAGCACGTGAAATGGTTGACGGAAATTTATCAACATTCAGCTTTAATATTTTCCCCAACCCCGCTGAAGGGACGTTTACTATTCAGGTTCCCTCTTTGTCGTCCATAAGTGTTTTTGATATGAACGGACAAAATATTTTCACAGAAGAAATTACAAAATCCGTAAAATTAGACAATCTACCAGCAGGTATTTATATGGTTGTGATGCAAAACAACTATAAAACGGAGACCAAAAAGCTAATTGTAAAATAATTTAAGATACAATCTCCCAGCGTTTGGCCGGGAGATTGTAAAAATATTTCGGTGGCTAAAGTATCCTTCTGAGATAATTAATCTGACCGAGGTGATAAGATAAATGAGATAGTAAGTGGATCAAAAAATATCCTATTGTCATTTTATGACCTAACACATCTTCCTTATAAAATTCAGGCAAGGCTCTTTTGTCCAAATTTCTTAAGATCCTAATTACTGTTTCTTTAGTCTCTTTAACTTTGGCCAATAAAATATCTTTTGGGATATTTTTAGAAGAAAATTCAGCCTCCCGATCTCTGATATAACCAGAATCCCCAAGGTTCTTACCAATATAAGTATTTAAATTACCAACCAAATGGAGACACAGGTTCCCTGCACTATTTGTGATATCCCCGTGAACAATCCACAAGCTTTCTTCTCCTTTAAATAAGGAGATCTCCTCTGCCAATTTATCTAAGTCACGCCCGAACAGTTTTATTAGATCTTCTATCATATTTGGTTTTATTCTTTAAGGTTTGAAAAACAACAACATGCGATAACAGGTTTATGCATCTATGACGCTACCTATTTCTAAACAAAGCAATTTAGCAAGGTTTGTTTTATTTTTGTTAGCAGCTTTTCTCTTTTTCGGAGCATTGTATTATGGCAGTGTGTTCTTTTTTTGGTGGGATATGCAGCAGTAATGGCGATGCTAATGCTGCCTATTGCCAGACCAATAGAAAAATGGGGCATCAACAGAGCCTTCGCAACTCTTATTTGTGTGCTCATTATTATAATTGTTTTTGCCGGGTTTATTTTTTTGTTTTCAACTCAACTGCTCAGCTTTTCTCAGAACTTCAACTCTACATTCAAAAACAAACCGATATTTCTCACTTCCGGACAGAATACAGCAACAACAAATTCAAAAAGTGTTAGAAGTGGATTTTTAGATATCAAGCATATGGCTTTACCTTTTGATATTTTCAGAAGAAAATTCTGCCTCCCTCTTTCTAAAATCAAAACTCTCAGGTTTTTAACCAATGTGAATGTTTAAATCTCCTCCGGCATTAAGCTACCTTTAGCTATCTATAATCTCTTTCATTAAGCTATTTCTTCAGACAACTTGTCAAAACAAGAATTCGACAAGGAATTCAACGCTTAATGGACTCACCAGAGGATGGAAAATTTTGCCTCATCGCAAAGCAGTAATTTGAAAAATCATTAAAAATAGGGAGAAAAAAAACAATATTAAGAACGTACTTTGGCAAATCAACTTCATAAATCAGCCTATGCATGATATGGTCTTGTTTCTAGAAAGGTTTACTTCATGTCTTTTGGACGATATGTATGCATCCAAAAATGAAAGAACCTCATTGATGAAGTACAAAATCCTTCTCCATCGTTAGGGTCTCTATCATTTGGGTCATCCCTAAAGGACGCGGGAGGGAACTTCTGTCCAAAATGGCAGGGATATATTGCTGGAGTCGGCGAAAAGTAAAACAGAATTCAATGTCAAACTCAGGTTATTAGTAATGAACCTTTAGTAAAAAATTATCAAAACATATATCTACGCTATGAAAGATTTTATAGACTTTGCTTTTGTACTAATAGTAATTGCGTGTGTGATAGCGGGTGTACAATGGCTGTTATTACGGTTCACAAACTGGTCTGTCGCATTGGCAGCCACCGGAGTCGTCTCCTTTATCATTGCCGTTATTTATGTTTCACTGAAAAATGCAACTCCTAACGGGGGCAGCAATGGGCCAACCCTATCGGAGTTTGTCACGCCTACTCTCATAATTTTCATTGCGTTGTTCTGTGGCTTCCTGCTCGTCTGTTACTTTACACAATACCAACTGCCCAAGATCGCATTTGTACTTCCTTTAAGCCTTGTTGCCGTGTTTGTCATAGGCCATTATGGATATCAGGAAGTACATAATATGAATTTGTATTATAGTTTATTCAGCAATTGCGAGCTAGAAGTGGTGAATGAGGCGGACAGCACCTCTAACTTGCAAGAAATTGTTTTTAAAAATACGTCAAGCGGAATTGTAGTGCGGATAGAACCGTCTTCAAAAGCGCCATCCGTTTCGCAAATGCTACGATTTGCAGATAGAATATTTTTTCGCACTAACTCAGCCAAAAGCAACCGCTTGGAAACGAAGGAATTTCCCTTTGATTACAGCATATGCCAGGAAACGCAACGCAAAGGTACGGGCCTCTTCTTTTGGATCCCAACTACAGA
>CAMPJM010000432.1 GCA_946886805.1 uncultured Flammeovirgaceae bacterium
TCTTCAATGGTTACCTGATAGGTTAGCAAGTTAATGTTAAACTTGTTGTGGTAGGATTGTTTCATTTCCTCCTCAAATTTTTGGATTTCACTCACCTTCACCAGGTTAATTGTACAACCACCAAAACCTCCTCCCATCATTCTTGCTCCTAAAACATAAGCTTTGTCTATGGTTTGTTCCACCAGGAAATCAAGTTCTTTACAGCTTACTTCATATAATTCCGATAAACCGTTGTGGCTGGCATACATTTCCTTTCCAAAAGCAGTTAAATTGGCAGAAGAAAGATCCTTACAGCCTTTTATCACTCTGTTGTTTTCCTCCACAACATATTGGCATCTCTTAAAAACTACAGGGACTATCTCATGCTTATATTGATTCAGCATCTCCATATTTGCATCTCTCAAACTTTTAATTGCAGGAAAATATTTAGCAAGAATAGCCACTCCTTTTTCGCACTCCATTCTTCGGGTATTGTATTCGCTGCTGGCAAGTGAGTGCTTCACCTGTGTATCACAAAGCACTATTTGATATTCGTCCATGGGGAATGGGAAATAGTGATGTTCCAGAGATTTGCAGTCGAGCTGGATTACGTGCTCTTTTTTGCCCATCATACTGGCAAACTGGTCCATTATACCGCATTGTACTCCAGCAAATTCATGTTCTGCCTTTTGAGCCATAAAAGCTAGCTCTTTCTTAGTTAATTTGCTATTCATCAGTTCGTTTATAGCAAAAGCTATCCCGCACTCCACTGCTGCGGAAGAGGATAGTCCTGCTCCCAAGGGAACATTACCCCCATAACTTATATTCAGCGGAGGAACTTTTAAACCTTTTTTTTGATATTGCGCTATTACGCCTATTAGATAATTTGCCCAGGATTTATCTTCATGGATATCTATTTCTTCAGCGTTAAAACTATGCTTTTCTTTTAAATCTATTGCCTGGAAATGAAAATCTGAACCTTGCGAAAAGCCCAGGGCAAAGACAATTTCTTTGTTTATTGCCGCAGGAAGCACAAAGCCTTCGTTGTAATCAGTATGCTCTCCAATCAAATTAATTCTGCCAGGCGCTCGTACCACCAAAGCAGGATCTTTACCATATTCTTCTTTATAATTATCAACAATTTCTTGTTTTAGATTTTTCATAAATACTTTTTTCTGGATTTTACGGTTTGTTATATGGATACAAGAGAAAAGACTTTATTCTTTTATCAGCATTAATTTTATGGTGGGTTAAGATAAACTAGAAATAATTTATACGGAAATAACAATTCGAGGAAAATGAAAAAAACGTTTCCGCAATCGTTCTCGAATTTTTTGAAGTAATCGATAAATAATAAAATAAAAAATTAATTTTGAAAATCGGGAGTTAGACATTTCTACAACGCGGGAAGAGGCGATTAATACCGATTAACGCCATGGAATTTTCAAGAAGGAAAATTTTTATTCTAATAATTTATTAAATTGGAAGGTCAACCAGTACTACATTCAAAACTTATATGATAGATGAGTAAAAGAGAAGCGACGATACGTGACATAGCGCTAAAATTAAATATTTCGGTTTCTACCGTTTCGAGGGCTATCAGGGACATGCCGGAGGTAAAAAGAGAGACAAGGGATTTGGTATTGGAAATGGCGAAAAAGCTTGACTATGAACCCAACAAGATAGCGCAAGGCCTTCGGATCAAGAAAACTAACACCATAGGCGTGATTGTGCCAGCCGTCACCCTGCATTTTTTTTCATCGATAATCAGTGGCATACAAGAAACCGCCAATAAACTGGGCTACAACGTGATGTTCTGCCAATCAAACGAATCGTTCGAAACTGAGAAAGCTAATATTCATACCTTGCTGAGTAGTAGGGTTGATGGCCTCTTAATTTCACTTTCGAGGGAGACTGAAACAATGGACCACCTGACTTCTCTTCAAAAAAAGAATATACCACTCGTGCTTTTTGACAGGGTTTTTGATGAGGTAAACACTTCAAAAGTCATGGTTGATGATTATGAAGGTGCGTATAGTGCAGTACAATATTTATTTAAGACTGGCTGCAAAAAAATCGCCTATCTGGGAGGGCCAAAAAATCTCAGCATCAGTAACCACAGATTAAATGGCTATAAAGATGCAATCCGGGACAATAAAAATGTTGTTGATCTGGAATTGATTTCCTATTGTGAGCATTTGGAAGAGGATGCAACCTCAGAAACAGAGAGAATTTTAAATTTGAAAAACCCGCCCGATGCAATTTTTTGTTTCAATGATCCGATCGCGATTATTTGCATTCAGGCTATAAAGCAAAAAGGCTTGAAAATACCCGATGAAGTTTCTGTGATCGGATTTACTAATGAACCTATTGCTGCCCTGATCGACCCGTCTTTAACCACTGTATCCCAACCTTCCTACGAGATGGGGAAAGCAGCAACAAAACTCATAATCGACCAAATAGAAAGCTCAGATGATTTTATTGACGAATTAAAAGTATTGAAAACCACTCTTGTTATTCGGAATTCCACAAAGAAAGTTTAAAGTCTAAAGTTTAAAGTTTAAGGTTCAAAGCTTAGCCGGGAGAGCGATTTTTTAAATCGCTTTTTATTTTTTATCCCCTTTTTTATTGGAAGTACTACCATATTAATAATGGAATAAATTCCATTATTACAATATCGTTCGTGCCTATGGCACTTCGGTTTTACGCCTTTTAAATGCCATAATCTAAGGTACAGATAATAAAAAAAACTCCAGGAAGGGAAGATAAGATTTCCGCTCCTGGAGTTTTTTTGTAAACTGGACTTTAATCCGTTCAATTTACGTCCGATTTGTAGTGTTACCAGAAGATAAGGTAAAGCAGGGTAACAATAATAATGATCATAATAGCACTAATATTAAATGCCTGATCAGTTTTGAATAATTTTCTAGACAATATAATGCCCTTTTCATGATCTGCCCCTTTACTTTCAACCAAGCTGACGATGATGATGATGAGCATAGAAAGCACCCAGGTCCACATCATCTGATCCATGAACGGAAGATTTACAAAGAACAAAGCGTCTGACCATTCATTAGGGCCAACCTTGAAATATAAAGCAATTGGAATGGAGAGTAGCACACCCCAGATGGCACCCTTGTTTGTCGCCTTTTTCCAGAATAGTCCCAACATAAACACTGCTAAAATTCCTGGGCTCACAACGCCCGTATATTCCTGGATATATTGAAAAACCTGTCCCAGATTCTTTAACTGAGGAGCTATGATCACAGCGATAATCAGAGCAACAACAGCAGTAAGTCTTCCTACAGATACTAATCTGCCTTCACTTGAATTTTTACCAAAATAAGGTTTATAGATGTCCATTGTAAAAATGGTGGCAGTTGAATTAAGCATAGAAGCAAGAGAGGAAACGATAGCGGCTGCCAACGCTGCTAACACAAGCCCTTTTAATCCTACAGGCACAAAAGATTTGATGAGCCAAGGGTATGCACTATCATTGATGATATTACCGGTTTCACCGATGAACGAAGGATCAGCCGACTGTGCGGTTATGGCGCCACCAGCATCCACGTTCATTACATAAGCTACAATTCCCGGCACTACTACAATTATGGGGATGATTAATTTTAAAAAAGCAGCAAGCGCAATCCCTTTTTGCGATTCCCTCAAACTTTTAGCAGCGAGTGTCCTTTGAATGATATATTGGTTGAAACCCCAGTAGTAGAGATTTGCTACCCACATTCCTCCAAGCAGAACCGCTAACCCCGGAAGGTCCCACCAGGCATCTTTGCCACCTGGCGTCATAATTTCTCCTTTGTCAAGTATCATTGAGAATTTTTCCGGTACCTGCTCATATATATAAGCCATGCCACTAAAAATTCCACCGTCCGGAGAGACATGCTGTAAGGCAATGACGGTTGTGATAAGACCGCCAATAACCAAAAGTACAACCTGTACAACGTCTGTCCACGCTACGGCAGAAAGACCGCCATAAATTGAATACGCGGCGGCAAATATTGCCAGCCCGAAAATACAGTACATAAAAATAGAACCTGTGCCGTCCCCTAATATGGTATCTAAGGCAGTAGCACCCAAATACAGAACCGACGTAAGGTTTACAAAAATGAAGAGTGCTAACCAGAAGATTGCTAAAATAGTCTTAAGACTTGTGCTAAACCTTTGTTCAACGAACTCAGGAATGGTGTATAGCTTTTTTTCTATGAAAATGGGGAGAAAGAACTTTCCCACTATAAGTAGGGTAATTGCAGCCATCCATTCGTAGGAGGCTATCGCTAAGCCAATTGCAAAACCAGAACCTGACATCCCAATAAATTGCTCAGCGGATATGTTTGCAGCAATTAATGAGGCTCCAATTGCCCACCAAGGCAAGGTTTTGCCCGCAAGGAAATAATCTTCAGATGTTTTATTTCCCTTTCTGGAAACCCAGAGGCCTATTCCAATAATTAAAAGACAGTAACTGACAAAAATGATAATGTCTAAGGTTTCAAAATTCATAGTCTATAAATT
>CAMPJM010000433.1 GCA_946886805.1 uncultured Flammeovirgaceae bacterium
GACTATTTATAATTAAAAAAACAATATTTCAACCATTCATCATAACAAATAAAACAATGAAATACTTACTGTCAACCTTTATACTATGCTTGTTTATCTGGAACACTGCACAAGCCCAATATTCCAGGGTCTATGTAAAAGCGCCTTCCGCAAGCACTTTGGGCATCACCACAGGAACCATCAATAATACCAAAGTAATTGGGCTCAGCCACGACGGGACCTCAGGCACAATCTCTACAGGCTCCTTGAATGGTGGCTTGGATTATTCACCCCTGCGGTTCCTTACCTCCAACCAGGTAAGAATGTCCATCCTGGAAAACGGCTTTATCGGTATTGGCACAAATATGCCCACGTCAGAATTGACGGTTGCCGGAACAATAGATGCCCGTGAAGTAAATGTCAGCGTCAGTGCGGGAGCAGGCCCGGATTACGTATTCGCAAGCGATTATAGGTAGCCATCATATCCAAAAAACAAGCACCTTCCAGGTATCCCTTCCGCCGCGGAAGTTGAAAGCAATAGGGTAGATGGACGCTTTGCTTTTACAAAAGATCGAAGAGTTGACGTTGTATGTTATTCAGCAGGATAAACAATTAAAAGCGCTGAAAGATGAAGTGAATGATTTGAAGTACGACCTTAAAAGATGATAAATGAAAAGAATTACCCTCATTATAGTAAGTTTATTATTATTATTATGTTTAAGCCATTTTGAAGTACAAGCGCAAACAGTTGATGCTGAGTATCTAAATCCTAAGCTTGGTGTTACTACCAAATTTATTCGATTTGGAACATCATCCGAATATTTTGGTGGTTTTATGTGGAACGACAACTATTTGGATTATGGAAATGGAGATGATTTCTCAATTTTTACTTACGCCGATCGGGATATTGTTTTACAAGCTAATAGTGGCAATATCATTATGTTCCCAAATGCTAAGCTAGGCAAAGTAGGTATTGGCACAGTAAGCCCTGAAGCCAAATTTCAGGTAAATGCTGATCCTGGAATAGAAGCTTTCAGGCTTGATTATTATAATGCAACTATTGATTTTCGTACCCGTGCATCCTTTAAAGGTAACGGATTCTTTGCTTATGGGCTTTACAATATAAACGAAGGAGGTGAACCCAGATTTACTTTTCGGAGGGCCAGGGGAGCAAGTTTTGAAACCCCTAGCGCCGTACAACTTCATGATAAACTCGGTGCCATATATTGGGATGCTTCTAATGATAATGGAGAATACAGACACGCTGCTGGAATCAATGTTATTGCAGTAGGCACTCAAACCAATGGCGCAACACCGGCACGTATCGATTTTGATACTACGCCTGAAGGCAGTGACCAACAATTTCCTTCTACACGAATGACAATTCAACATAACGGGATGGTGGGCATCGGTACTACCAATCCTGAAACACTTTTAGAAATTTATAGCGAAACTTCTGTAGCACCAATCCGAATGACGAGCAATAGGCCCGGAGGTGCAGATTCTTATCTGGACTTTAAAAATAAAGCAAGTACAAACCCAAATACAGTTCTCGGTTTAGGGCTTTGGGGATCAATGGATGGAGCGTTTATTGTGAGGTTAGGGGATGGGAGTACAGTGCCAGAAGAGAAATTCAGGATCACGACTAATGGAAATGTCGGTATCGGCACTATGTTTCCAGGTGAGTATAAGCTAGCCGTAAATGGGAATGTTAGAGTACGGGAAATAACTGTAAGTCAGGATGATTGGTCTGATTTTGTCTTTGAGAAAGATTATTCTCTCCCTACACTTTCTGAGGTAGAAGAGCATATTAAAGAAAACAAACACCTTCCCGGTATCCCTTCCGCAGCGGAAGTTGAAAGCAACGGGGTGAACTTGGGTGAGATGGATGCTAAGCTTTTACAAAAGATCGAAGAATTGACCCTGTACATAATTCAGCAAAACAAGCGGATTGAAGAACTTGAAAAGAAAGTTAACCGGCAGGAATAATATACCTGCATCTTTTATGATTACTGTCCCTCACACATTAATACAACGAACATTCAACAATGAAAAACATTCTACTTCCCACATTACTTTCCATGTTTACTTTTTTTGTACAGGCTCAAACCAATACCAAATTAGGCGCTGAAGCAGGGAACACAGGCAACGGTAATACTAGTATTGGATATTATGCTGGTGATAAGATTACCGGGTCAAACAATTTAATAATAGGAGCCACAGCAGGAATAAATTTTACGAGTGGTGAATTTAATTCTATGATAGGATATAGAAGTGGCTATTATTACAGTAATGGTTCGGGTAATGTATTTTTAGGAGGACGTTCTGGAGAATTTAATCAAACGGGAAATAATAATGTCTTTATTGGGCGTCAGGCTGGACGAATCGGAAACGGCTCCCAGAATGTCTTTATCGGATTCAAAGCAGGTTATGGCGAAGGTGGGTCAAATAAATTATATATTGAAAACTCTGAGTCTGATACCCCTTTAATATATGGTGATTTTAATACTGATTTGTTAAGGGTAAACGGCAAGCTGGAGATACTATCAGAACCGGGAGAATTAAAAGCTCCGATGCTTGCTATGGAGTCAAATGATACCTATTTAAAAGGACTTAATACTTCCCTTTTGCTTCTTAATAAAAGTAAAGTGGACGGTAATTGGGCAAGATTACATTTTTCAACTTTAAACAGTGAGGACGAGGAATCGGCTGGTGTCAGTTTAGCTGCTAATTATACCAACCATACTGCTGGAAATGAAAGTGCAGATTTTATAATAGCAACCAAAAACAATGGCCTGTACACTGAAAAGATAAGGGTAAAAAGCAATGGTTTTGTTGGTATTGGTACTATTAATCCCGAACGACCCCTGGAGATTTATAGTGAAAATTCAGTAGTGCCCATCCGAATGACCAGCAATAGACCTGAAGGTGCAGATTCTTATCTAGAGTTTAAAAATAATGGGAGTGCAAAGCCAAATACAGTACTAGGTTTAGGAAATTGGGGGTCAATGAATGGAGCATTTGTGGTAAAACTAGGAGATGGAAACACAGAACCCGCGGAAAAGTTCAGAATAGACGCTAACGGCAATGTAGGCATAGGCACAATCCACCCAGGAGAATATAAACTGGCGGTAAATGGAGAAGTGAAAGTAAAAGAAATAAACGTAAGCTTAGATGGCTGGTCTGACTTCGTTTTTGAAGAAGACTATGCACTTCCCACCCTTTCAGCAGTAGAAGAACATATTCAAAAAAATAAACATCTTCCCGGTATCCCTTCCGCTTCGGAAGTTGAAAGCAATGGGGTGAACCTTGGTGAAATGGATGCTAAGCTTTTACAAAAGATCGAAGAGTTGACTTTGTATATGATTGCTCAAGAAAAATTAAACCAGGCACAATCAGACCGCTTAGAAAAGCTGGAGGAAGAAAACAAGGAACTTAGTTTAAAGATCACCGAATTAGAGGGTGATTGATAATATATAAATTTGGATTTTACTACATAAAAAGCATTCATCATAACAAAGAAAACAATGAAATACCTACTATCAACCTTTATCCTGTGTTCATTTATCTGGAACACATCACATGCTCAATATTCCAGGGTCTATGTAAAAGCGCCTTCAGCAAGCACCCTGGGCATCACCACGGGAACCATCAATAACACCAAAGTAATTGGGCTCAGCCACGATGGCACCTCGGGCACCATTTCCACAGGCTCCTTGAATGGTGGCTTGGATTATTCACCCCTGCGGTTCCTTACCTCCAACCAGGTAAGAATGTCCATCCTGGAAAACGGCTTTATCGGTATTGGCACAAATATGCCCACGTCAGAATTGACTGTTGCCGGAATAATTGAGGCCCGCGAAGTAAATGTCAGCGTCAGTGCAGGAGCAGGCCCGGATTACGTATTCGCGAGCGGTTATAGGTTGCCATCCCTTAAGGAAACACGAGATTATATCCGTCAATTTAACCACTTACCAGATGTGCCGCCGGCTCTTAAAATGGAAAAGGAAGGTATCAACCTGAGCGAGATGAACATGCTCTTACTGAAAAAAATTGAGGAGCTGACCTTGTACGCCATTGAGCAGAACAATAAAACAGAAGAATTGGCAAAGCTGCTTAAGATACAACAGGAGGAAATAGACGAATTGGAGAAAATGATCAAAACTAAGGAATTGTAAATTTATCCTTATTATTTAAAGCAGATGAGAACACTTATACATATTATATCTTTTGTCTTTTTATCCTCCTTCTATACGTACGGCCAGGTTGGGTTTAATAATGATTCACCAGACCCATCTGCTGTCCTTGACCTGAGTGCTAACGATAAGGGCTTATTGATCCCCCGGATGACCACCCAAGAGAGGGAGGCTATTGTGTCACCGGCAACTTCGCTTTTGGTTTTCGATACCAGTGTCAATAATTATTTTTATTTTATTGACGACCAATGGGTTCCACTTAGCCAGTGGTCATCTTCTGCTTCTAATGATGACGTTTATTTAGAGACCGGTAATGT
>CAMPJM010000434.1 GCA_946886805.1 uncultured Flammeovirgaceae bacterium
ACTTTATAAGCTACTTCTGCCACTGAAAGCTGACTTTTTTCCAGGAACTGGGCAGCTCTCTGCAATCTGATATGGCGGATAAACTCTACGGGAGACTTTCCTGTAAGAGCCATTAACTTTTTATACAAGTAGACTCTGCTCATGCCTACTTCTTTGCTCAGATCTTCTACAGAAAAATCGGCATTGGATAAGTTTTCTTCAACTACTTTTATCGCTTTCTGAATAAGCTTATCGTCCATAGAAATAATCTCTACTTCACTGGTTTGTACACTGATTTTCTTCTCCAGTACCTTTTGTAGGGATTGCCGCTGCTCAATCAGATTCTGCAACCGAGTCAGTAAAATTTCGAAGTTGAACGGTTTCGTTATATAATCCTCTATTCCTATTTTCAAACCCTTTAATTTTTGCTCATCTGCAGCATTGGCGGTTAATAATACTAAGGGTATGTGAGATGTCCTCGGATCTGTCTTTACCTTTTCACATAATTCCAAGCCATCCATTTCCGGCATCATCAAATCACTTACAATCAGATCAGGCATATTCGCCAATGCTTTTTGCCACCCTTCGCTACCGTTCCTGGCCTCCAATATGTTAAAATGAGCGCCTAGATTGTCTTTTAAATAAAATCTAAAATCGTCATTGTCTTCTATTATTAAAACCAAGGCACCTTTAGCGGCATTTGATCCTGTTTTATCAATTTGGATCACAGGTTCTTTAAAAGAGTCATTATTGTATGAATAGCTAACGTTTTTATTTACCTCATTAGGGGAGCTTCCTATTATCTCTTTCACAGGTATAATAACTGTAAAGCAGCTTCCCATTCCTAAATTGCTCTCCACCTGAATTGATCCTCCATGAATTTTTACAAATTCTTTGGTGATAGAAAGGCCTATGCCACTGCCTTGATTTACCATACTTTCAGGAATATCACTGGTGAAAAACCTTTCAAATACACTATCTAATTTATCTTTGGGTATCCCAATTCCAGTATCTTTTACCTTTATTTCAACAATTTTAATTCCCTCAGATGACGAATCGTTGTCGTAGCAATTTACTTCTACGGTTATTTGACCGTTTTCGGGGGTAAATTTAAATGCATTGGACAACAGGTTAAACAATATTTTTTCGAGCTTATCCTTGTCAAAGGCAGCAATAAGCAGGTCTATGTTTGATTTAAATTTTAATGCAATATTCTTGTTCTCCGATAAATCAGAGAACGACTGTACGACATCGTCAATAAAACTGATAACATTAGATTCAGAAAGTTGTAAAGTCATTCCTTCTACCTCAAGTTTTCGGAAGTCCAGCAATTGATTTACCAAATTCAGTAAGCGTTTGCCATTTCTTTGGATCATAATAAATTGCTTTTGATGATCAGAATCCTGGGTAGTTTTCAACAACTTTTCTACTGGTGCCAAAATGAGGGAAAGCGGCGTTCTGAACTCATGACTTACGTTGGTAAAGAATTTTATTTTCATAAGGTCCAACTCATGCATTTTCCTCGCATCCCGTCTTTCTTGTTCAATTTGAAACTGCAATCTTTCCCTATTTAACATAAATCGTCTGAGGAAATATAATATTAAAATGGAAACACATACATAAAAGACATAAGCTTCGGTGGTTTTCCAAAGCGGGGCAAGTACAGTAAGTTTTATAGATGATCCGTCTTCATTCCATAGGCCATCATTATTAGAGGCCATAACTTTAAACTCGTAATCGCCAGGATCGAGGTTGGTATAGGTTACTCTCCGGGTCTGATCATTTACCGTCAACCAGTCTTTATCGAAACCTTCAAGCTTGTATTTATATTGATTTTTGCCAGCATGTACGAAACTCAGGGCGGCAAACTCTAAGGAAAAAACATTTTCATTTGGTTTGAAAACTAATTCTGGCTTTGTTGCAAGCGATTGCTCTAGTAAAACTCGTCCATTGATCCTTTCTCCAACATTTACGCTTTTATTAAATAGCTGAAGATCAGTAAATACAATTTCTGGTACATTTGGGTTAAAAAATAGACTATCAGGATTGAAAAAATTAATCCCATTCGATCCACCAAATAACAAATCACCATCACTTAACCTAAGGGCAGCATTTTCATTATAAACTTTACCCTGCAATCCATCTAATTCATCATAATTTCTAAATGAGCGAATTTTTTCAAAACCATCTTTTCCCTTGTTTAGTAATATATTAGATAGACCATTAGCAGTGCTTACCCAAAGATCATTCTTGTTATCTTCTAAAATAGAAATGACACTATTACTTGGAAGGCCATCAACCGTAGTAAAATTATAGAACTCCTCAGTTTCTTCATCAAATAAGCTAAGTCCGTCATAGGTTCCGATCCAGATATCATCATTCTTATCTTTATAAATATCCAGCACGTGACTACTCACCAGACTTTTCGGATTACCAGCTTGATGGGCATAATATTTATTTACTCCTGTTTCCAAATTGATCACATCAATTCCATAACCCCCGCCAATCCAAAGATTTCCCTTGTTATCTTCTGTAATTGCAGTGATATAATTACAATGTAACGGGATATTTGAATTACCTTCAGGATAGTGCCTGAAGCTTTGGGTCTCAGGATCGAATAACTCAAGCCCTTCATTTAAAGTACCTATCCACAAATTCCCTCTCGAATCTTCAAATATTTCCCAAACACTATTATCCGACAGGCTACCAGGATCATTAGGATCATTTTTGTACTGAGTAAAATTGGTGCCGTCAAATTTGTTGAGTCCGGTCATGTAAGTACCAATCCATAAATTATTTTTGCTGTCCATCAACAATGATACAATGACATCACTACTGAGTGAATGCGGATTTTTTGGATTATGTTTATACTGAGTAAATTTTCCTGTAGTTCTATCGAGATAAATCAAACCTCCTCCATTTGAACCAATCCATATATTTCCTATTGAATCCTCAACAAAAGCATTTATATCATCGTATGGTAAGCCCCCAAATAAAGAAGAGTGATGGTTGTAATGGGTAAATCGAATGATATTGTCATGGTAATAATTAACGCCATTTTTAACAGTCCCTATCCAGATGATCCCCTGCTCATCCTTATATAGAGTATTGATACTATTATTGCCCAGGCTTTTACTATTCTCTTCATCATGAAGAATATGACTCACCTTCAAAGTCTTCTTATCGACTACATTAATGCCACCATGATCTGTTCCTATCCATATTTCTCCTTTAGACTGCTCTACTATGCCTGCTCGAGTAAGGTTATTATTTAAATGATAGTCTGCCGAAGCATTATTAAAATGGATTAATTTCTTTTTCTTATGCTGATAAAGGAAAGCACCCTCGGCTTCGACCGCAAAGTTGATCCAGACATCGTTTTCACTATCCACCATCAAATCATAATACATCAAACGGTTATATTTTTCATGTATAGAGGCAACTTCTTCAACCACCTTTAAAGATTGTCCATCTAACTTTTCTAAAATTCCATTGGTATGGATAAGCCATATATCGCCAAAAGCATTTTGCCCAAGTGCGGCAACATCATTTGTGCTAATGGTACTATTATCTGAAAAAGAGTGAAGTAGGGAGGTAGTAACTTCTGTACGCGGATTATATTTGGCAATTCCCTGCCCTCTAATAATAAACCAATAATTCCCTTCCTTATCTTTCTTTATATTATGCAGGTTGTAACCAGGAAGATCATATTTTTCCAGGAAAGGCTGTGGATTTGTGTAGAAATTATCTAAAACAGGGTTATAAATACTTAAACCGTAATTCGTTTGGATCCAGATATTTCCATCCGGATCTTCAAAAAGCTTCTTAATGCTGTTCCCTACAATGGAAGAAGTGTCTTTTGAATCGTATTTGAATATTTTAAATTTATAACCGTCAAATTGGTTTAAACCAGCTTCTGTTCCAATCCATAAAAAACCCCTGCTGTCTTTTAAAAAACATTTCACCTGATTATGTGATAACCCACTGTTAATATCAAAACCAGAAAATTGATACAGTTCCGGTGCATTTGGTTCAGCGGATACCCTGAAAAGGCTGATCCAAATACAAAATATTAAAGAAAACGATTGTTGAACATTCACCACGGTCTAGTATTCTGTTTGGAAGAAAGTAAAACTGAATTTAATGATTTAATTTATTATTTGCAGATAAACCAATAGGTTTCTCATAAAATGTAAGGTATGCCTTGATTTATATAATAAATTAATATTATCATATAGGATGAAATTTTACATATTACCCTAATTTAGAAATTAAAGTTCCTGAACCTGAAAAATTAGTTGTGTGAAAAGCTAAGGGGTGGCTCATGTTCTCAATTTTTACCGCGGTCCGATTGCAAAGGTATGTGAGGACACAGGTCTCGGGTGGAGAGCTTGGCGAAGATACAAGTCTTGGATGGAAAAGACCCCTAAATCCAAAGGGGACTTTAGAGCAGAGGTGACATTTAGCTGAAAACTTTCAAAAAGAAGATTTTAGCGCTGAACCCCTTTGCAG
>CAMPJM010000435.1 GCA_946886805.1 uncultured Flammeovirgaceae bacterium
AACCTTGATATTAAGGATATCAGGCTACAGATCAATGCTATAAAAATAGATCCCGATCTTGATGTGGATATATCATAAAACGTTAATTTTTTACAAACAATAAAATAAACAATATGTCTTTAGTAGGAAAAAAAGCGCCATTATTTAATGCTCCCGCTGTAATAAACGGTGAAGAAATAGTTGAAGGTTTTTCTTTGGATCAATTTATTGGTAAAAAAGAAGTTATTTTCTTCTTTTATCCAAAGGATTTCACTTTTGTATGCCCAACGGAAATCTTAGCATTTCAGACTAAACTAGAAGAATTCCAAAAAAGAGGAGTGGAAATAGTAGGATGTTCATGCGATACTGAAGAGTCTCATCTTGCATGGCTGAATGTACCAAAAGACCAGGGTGGTATTCAAGGTGTTACTTACCCAATAGTAGCGGATAGTTCTAAAACTATTGCGAGCAATTTTGGAGTATTGGCCGGAGATTGGAATTATAACGATGACAACGCGCTGGTTTTTGAAGGTATTCCCGTTGCTTACAGAGGCTCTTTTTTAATAGATAAAGAGGGAACTGTTCGTCATGAAACGATCAATGACCTTCCACTGGGAAGAAATATCGACGAGATGATCCGATTGGTAGATGCTTTACAATATGTTGAAAAACATGGTGAAGTATGCCCTGCAAACTGGTCAGAAGGTAAAGAAGCGATGCAGGCCACCAAAGAAGGAGTTGCTGAATATTTATCTAAGAATTAAGAGGGAAGTTGGAAGTGGGAAGCACGAAGTTGAGGAGTTGTTTTTAGATAGAGTTTAAAATTAAAATTAATTTCAAGGCTAACTTAAAGTTATATTTATAACTTTGGTTAGCCATTTTTTTTACCATGAATTTAGGTTTATTTCTTTACAGATCTGCATTAAGAATTTTTTCATTAGCCCTCAAAGGCGCTGCTGCATTTAACCCTAAGGCCAGGCTTTTTGTCGAAGGGCGAAAACAAATTTTTGAAGAGATAAGAGCCGCCCTTCCAGCCAATGGAAACAACCCACGGGTGTGGTTCCATTGTGCATCCCTTGGCGAATTTGAGCAAGGCAGGCCTGTAATAGAAAAATTCAAGGAGATATTTCCAGAATATGAGGTAGTACTTACTTTCTACTCCCCCTCCGGATATGAGGTAAGAAAGCACTATAAGCTTGCTTCCTATGTATTTTATCTTCCTATTGATGGGCCTGAGAACTCAAGAAAATTCTTGGATCTGATAAAACCAGATGCATCTTTTTTCATAAAATATGAGTTCTGGTATTATTATTTAAAGGAATTAGATACGAGAAAAATTCCAACTTTCTCTGTTTCGGCAATTTTCAGATCAGATCAGTTATTCTTTAAGAGTTATGGAGGGTTCTATGAAGAAATGCTTCATTTCTTCACCCATATATTTGTGCAGGATAGAAATTCAAAGTCGCTACTCAATGAAATTGGAATCGAGAATGTATCTGTTTCAGGCGACACCAGGTTTGATAGAGTGGTTGACTTAAGAAGCCATAGCAAAAAGCTGCCTTTGGTAGATGAATTTAAAAATAATCAGCCCCTTTTAGTAATAGGCAGCAGCTGGAAAGAAGATATGGACGTGCTATTACCGTTCATTAGCAAAAACAAATATTCCTTAAAGTACATTATTGCGCCTCATGAAATCCATGAAGACAATATAAAAGCGATACAGCTTTCTGTAAAACTGCCAAGCATCAGATATTCCGAAGCACTGGAGATTAAAGACAGGTCTCTTTCAAAATACAGCGTTTTAATTATTGATAACATTGGCCTGCTTTCCTCGCTTTATAGTTATGGTGAGTATGCCTACATAGGCGGCGCATTCGGGAAAGGCCTTCATAACACGTTAGAAGCGGCAACTTTTGGAGTGCCCATTATTTTTGGGAATAAAAACTACGCTAAGTTTAAAGAGGCAACAGAGCTGATTTCGGAAGGAGGGGCATTTGCAATAGCAAATGAGAAAGAACTTGATGATGCATTCCAATTTTTATCAGCTCCAGGTGAACTGCAAAAGGCCGGAGAAATAAGTGCAGCCTATATACTTAAAAATGTTGGCGCAACAGATCAAATCATAACCTATTGTAAGCAATTGCTTGACTCTAAAGGTATCAAACATTAAAAATTTGGAAGGAATTGTTATAAAATCTACCGGCTCCTGGTATATAGTTTTGGATGCGAACGACCAAAAGTATAATTGTAGGCTGAGGGGCAAATTTAAACTGGAAGGCTTCAAAGTCACTAATCCTATTGCGGTTGGTGACAAGGTAGAATTTATTGTTGAAGATGTAGCAGAAGGTACCGGCATTATCACGGGGATAATTCAAAGAGAAAATTACATCATACGAAAATCACCTCATAAAACCGGACACGGGCACATCATCGCCTCCAACATTGATCAGGCGATTTTGGTGGCAACACTCATTTTCCCTAAAACATCTTTGGGATTTATTGACAGATTTTTGGTTTCTGCAGAAGCCTACAGAATACCGGCAATCATAATTTTCAATAAATCGGATCTTTACGATAAAGAAATCCTGCAATATTATCAGCATCTTTCGCACTTATATGGAATGCTAGGTTATAAAACATTAATTATATCGGCAGAAAAAGAAACTGGACTCCAGGAGGTAAAAGCACTTCTTAAAGGAAAAACCAGTTTGCTTACCGGCCATTCAGGAGTGGGCAAATCAACCTTGTTGAACAAACTGGTGCCAGGTGGCATTCAAAAAGTAGCTGAGGTTTCGGATTTTGCGCAAAAAGGCACCCATACCACTACCTTCGCAGAAATGTTTAAAGTAGAAAAAGATACCTACTTAATTGATACCCCCGGAATAAAAGAGTGGGGGCTCATAGACATTGAAGAGGAAGAGCTGAGCCATTTTTTCCCAGAATTACGTGATTTGATGGGCAAGTGCAAATTTAGTAATTGCACCCATACCCACGAACCCGGCTGTGAAATAATGGAAGCCTTCAACAAAGGAACAGTGGCTGCCAGCAGATACGAAAGTTACCTGAGCATGCTTGAAGGTGATGATAACAGGAGGTAACAGATCTTCATGGTTTCTAAAACCTTGAAGGTGTTGTCAATATAAAAAGCCAAAAAGCCACAGCGGAATACGTGAGCCAACACCACTTTCTATGTCATCCAATGCCAGATAAGCATTTTCTAATCTGTTGATTTGCGACATATCTTTATTTCTCCCACCAACTTCAAATGTAAATTTAGAATCTACTAGAAAATCTCCCTTTACACTTAATTCAACTTTATAACCGCTATTCCTTAGCTGATTTATAAAAAAAGTTTCCCTCAAGGTGCCTGCTTCAGGTTGCGGTTGCAAGGCATGCACAAAGGCTGTGTTTTCAATATAAATTTTATCCGGTTTTTGTAAGGCACTTATTCCTTTGGTAGGTTTGTTAGCCAAAATTAATATGTATGCGTCCTGCAAATGTTGAAGGTAATGGTTCACCGTATCCCTTCCCAAATTTAATTTTTGTGCTATTTTGGAAATATTCGGTTCAAAAGGGGCAGAGGCGGCTATAACACCTAATAGTTTTTTAATTTTTGCAATGTTGCTGGCACTATAATCCTGCACGTAAGCCAAATCAGTCTCTAAAACGGTATTGATTACCTGTATAAGTCTCTGATTGGTAAATCTGTCATCTCCTGGTTTAGAAAAAGGAAAATAACCTGACGCAATATAGTTTTTGAAGTGGGGAAGGACTTTTATATTATTGTTGATTTCCCGACTTATAGTTCTGTGATTTTGCAATATATCTGACAAAGAGACTATTGGGTGGTCTATAATTTTATGAAGCGATAGATATTCTCTAAATGATAAACCAGACAAAGTCAATGTAATAAGTCTTCTACTTAGATCAGACTCACCCCTGTACAAATCCAAAGCAGAAGAAGATGTAAAAACAACCTTGAGTGTTGGAAATCCATCATAGATAAGTTTCAGCTCACGCGACCAATTGGCATATTTATGCACCTCATCTATTAGAAGAAGCCCCCCTCCCATACGTTCCCATTCCCCTGCTAAATCAAAAAGGCTGTTTTGATAAAAATAAGGATGATCAGCAGTTACATATAAGACGGTTTCTGGGTTTTCCCACTTATATTTCGAATATTGCAATAACAGCGTTGTTTTACCCACCCCTCTTAATCCTTTGATACCCACCATCTTTTCTGCAAGAGGCAACTGGTGGTACAAATACCTAAACCAATGTGACTGGGTCTGCTTTAAAAGATTTTCTTGAAATAACAGGAGATCTTGCATAATTAATTGACTTGACTACAAGTCAAACATACATATATTTTGACTTGTATTCAAGTCAAAAGTGGATATCTTAATATTTTCATGGGTTTTGGCATTTGAAAATCAACGATTCAGCATATTAGCCTGCTACGATAAGTTTGGCATATCAATTGGAATCTTTACGTTCTGCTACCATAAAGA
>CAMPJM010000436.1 GCA_946886805.1 uncultured Flammeovirgaceae bacterium
CGCTAGCTGTTACCGCAAATACACACCTCTGGCACTAGCGTCCACCTCCCCAAAATTTTTTACAACCTCTGGCGCGAGTGTCCGTTCGTGTCCTTCCAGTAGACTTCCGAAGTTTTGTGTCCATACCGCAGATGTTTCCGAATACATCCGAGCCAAAATATACGACCAAGGTATAATGTATGAAACTTCGGAAGTCTTCCGCACCCAAATATTAATAACAGAATATAGGATCAAGCGGAAAAGTTGGGGATAAATGTCAGATATCTTTACCATTGAAGAATAGGCGTCCTAAACCACAGGTAAAGCAAAGGGATTCCGGTCCGAAAGACTCCGGACTCGATTCGGAGAATTAAATCCGGGAACGTGCTTCTATTTATTTGTCTACGTTAGGAATCATTCTACCTTGTTACAGTTTTACTGAAGCCTAAATAAGTAAAAAAATAAACCATAACACACGTTCCCGGACTTGTTCCGGGATCCCTCAAAACTATAGCAGAACCTTTCAGTTTCGGGCTTGAAAATGCACCTCCCCAGAAAATTTGCCTGATCCAGAATCTAACCAAGGAATCAAATCTGGAGAAACCTATGGTAGCAGATGTAATCAGAAACCGGTCATATGAGAGTCAATATTGTCAAGGTTTCTGTGACTGTCCCAATGCCGCGAAAAGACTCATGCGGCGGCGTTTCCATTTGAAAAGTTTTTATACGCCCGAATTTTTTCATCCAAAAAAAGAGCCTGCAATTCTAAATTACAGGCTCTTTCATTTTCATTTATAGTTGTAACTATTACTGTTTGATCAACTTAAACTGTTTAATATCCTTTCCGGAATCTATGTTTATAAAGTAAATTCCCTGCTTGAGTTGTTGTCCGGTCTGAATAAAACCCTTACCCGAACCTTTTTCCATCAGCCTGCTAAACTTATCATAAATTGAATAGCTAAAAGCCCCTTCAGCTCGAATCAAAAATTGATCTTTAGAAGGGTTCGGATAAATGATGGTTGAAAGTTCTTGCAGTTTTTCCGAATCTTCTTCTGCAGGAATTAACATAAACTGTTGGTGTTCTGCACCCGAAAAATCCCCTTGTTTTACATTTGCGCCTTCAGCCAATGAGGCATTTTCGACACTTACTGCCTCACCAGTGAATTTGTTAACAATGCTATACCTATCATTTTCTAAAGGAGTAATAGACCATAATTGTCTGTCATTCCCGAAATAGGGTGCATGCATAATATTGGCCCCTTTTGCATTGGGTGAAAGCGCTTTTACACTCAAAGCCTGATTACAATTTACATTTACAATGCTGTAGTATCCTTCTTCTTCCTCATTAATCATCCAAGCTTGATTATCACTACTCCCATTGGTGTTTTGAATCACATTTCCGATGCCTCTAAATTTGTTGCTGGGGCATTTCTTATTGGTATCCAATACTTTTTCGCTATGTACCGCAGTAATTAAATAGGCACCTCTTATTTCTATTGCAATAGGAGTAGCACTGGCAGTATTAGAGTTAGTCACCGCACCACTTACATCTGCTGCTTTAATCCAGTAGTAGTAGGTAGTGTTATTTTGAACATCCTTATCTTCATAACTTCGGGAGTCGCTTGATAGAGAAGCAATTCTTGTTCTTCCCGATGGATCTGCATCTAAATCCCTATAAACCTCCTGGTTTGACAGTTCCATGTTCTCAACTGTCCATGTAAGGCTTACCTTTGAAGGCCCTCCGGTGGCTTCCAAAATTACGGCAGGAGCTTCAACACTATCGCTTACAACTGCTGTTGCAAATGCTGCATTTGAATTGGTGACACTTCCCTCCACATCTGTTGCTTTTAACCAATAGTAGTACGTTACCCCGTTAAGAACGGTGTTATCATTAAAACTTCTTTCACTTCCTCCCAAAGAAGCTATTCTTCCTCTTCCATTCGGGTCAGGATCTGTATCCCGCATTATTTCCTGCCCCGCCAACTCAAGTTTGGTTACTTCCCAGCTTAGCTCTATCTGATTATTATCCGCTACTGCCGAAAGTGCTATACCGGGAATGTCCCCACCGCCTTCATCAATTCCCGGAGTGGCACTAATGGAATTGGAGTTGAAAGCATTATTTTCAGCATCCTTTCCTTTGATCCAATAATAGTAGGTGGTATCATTTTGAACAGCAATATCTGAATAGGTTCTGCTTGTTCCGCTTAAGGAAGCAATTCTTTCCCTTCCATCGGGATTGGCATCCTTGTCCCTGTAAACTTCGATGTTTGATAATGTTAAATTGGTAACAGACCAGCTTAAATCAACTTTTGAATCTCCCGCGCTAGCCGTCAGGTAGATGATAGGTGTACCAGGTCCCTCATTGGCTGCCAGTATGATATTAGGGGTTGGTGGTGCGGCCATTTCTTCCCCCACATAAAAGCTGGTATGAGGCGGTTGATTATAAGCTACATTTTGCCATGCGATTGCTGCTCTGTACTGAGGATCATGCATGAATGTATAAAACTTATGGTTTGTGGGAAGAGTAGAGGTAAATATTAGCAATGCATTATTATTGCTATGGCTGAAAATTACTTCTTCGCGCCAATCTCCAAATAGATCAGCGCTGAGACCGGGATTGGCTTTTGTGCCGTTATTCCGTACTGCTCCGTAAATCTCCGCATCGAGAATTGTTTCCTGTGTATTGGAAGTGTGGTTCCATTTTCCAATGACAGTACCGTCCAATAGTTCCCTTTGGATATCACCGTCCCACCAGATTCCAAAATTCATTGATGGCTTGGCCGTACCGATTACTTCTCCGGTAACAGCGTGCAGATCACTTCTGGCACCCCAAACCTCGTATCCTTTGTACCTTGGATCAATATCGGCGGTCATTGCGCGCCCTACATCGTCACTTGCGGGAATTCCCCACAGCTTTTCACCAGTTGCGGCATCCCGAAGCCAAAGACCATTTCCATCATAAGCACTGGGACTCTCATGTGCCGACCAGATCTCCAGACCGGGTCTTTCCGGGTTTAAATCTCCTACATGTAATGCATCGCCATGGCCAAGTTCAGAAGTATACATGCCCAATCCATTGTCGTCTACAGTCATAGAGCCGTACACCACTTCATCCCGGCCATCATTATCCACATCGTTGATACTCAAACTGTGGTCTCCTTGTCCTGCATAAGCACTATAACCTTCATCATCAGAATCAAATATCCATCGCTGCGTTAGTTGTCCGTTTTGCCAGTCCCAAGCCACTAATACAGATCTTGTATAATATCCCCTGGCCATCAATAAACTCGGCCTGCTGCCATCAAAATAACCAACTCCTGCTAAAAAGCGATCTACCCGATTTCCGTAATCATCGCCCCAGTCAGAAACATTGCCTCGTGCAGGAAGGTAATCTGTTGTTGCCATAGCAGCTCCGGTCTCCCCATTGAAAATGGTCAAATATTCGGGACCAAAAAGAATTCTTCCTTCTGGGTTCCGATAGTCTGCCGTAGCATCTCCGATCACAGTACCCGTGCCATCTACTGTACCATCAGCAGTTTTAAAAGCAACTTCTGCCTTGCCATCGCTGTCCAGGTCGTAAACAATAAATTGCGTGTAATGAGCACCTGCCCGTATGTTTTTGCCCAAGTCTATTCTCCATAAGAAAGTGCCATCCAATTTATAAGCATCTATCAGGACGTTTCCGGTATAACCGCTATGAGAATTATCCTTTGCGTTGGAAGGGTCCCACTTCAAAACCAATTCATATTCTCCATCTCCGTCGAGATCACCAACACTTATGTCGTTTGGATGGTAGGTATATGCTACTCCATCGGGGGTAGTTCCTCCAGCCGGCTGGTTCAATGGTAGGGTCAGAAATTTGTCTGCCCAGACACTTGCCGATGCTGATGCTTCCATTTCTTCACCTCCTATAACCGGACGAACAGAATAAATTTCATCGCCAGTTGTGTTATCCGTAAAATTAGTAGCACCTGTGATAGGGGAGGCGTTCAATTTGGTGTCTCCCCGATACAAGTTAAAAGCGATATCGGCCGGATCTGTTCCCAGTACCCGCCAACTGATAAATACTGCGTCGGGCGCTGTTCTCACGGCCGCTAATCCCCGCCCGAGGTCCTCCATATATTTTTGACTGTAAGCTGAGAATGAAACGAAAATTAGAAAAATGAGGATTGTAAGCGGCTTTAATTTTAGATTAAGATTGATTTCCCGACATTTTGAAGCATGCCGTAAATTAAAATGAGGTAGTGGTATTTTTGTCTTCATTGTGAAAGGGTTTAGATAAAAAAAGAATAAATTAATGGGTTTCAATCGATTGAATAAAAAATAAAGACGCCCGAAAGCGGCAGTAAAATATTGTGGATGATATTATTTATAACCCGTTGTGTGAATTAAATGACTCTGATAAAAATTATTGAAAATTGGACTATACCCTCTCTCTTCAGGAGAGGGCCCCGAAGAATTTCGGAGCTCGTCCCGTAGAATTACGGGGGGTGAGGTTAAATA
>CAMPJM010000437.1 GCA_946886805.1 uncultured Flammeovirgaceae bacterium
TTTTATAACAACCCTTCAATTTCGGCCAATAAACGTTCTTTTTCTTTTAAAGCCGGAATTGTCAATGGGCTTACGGTCTGGATAAATAATGTATGATCGCTTAGGCTGGTCGTAGAAGTTTCGCCCGCTTTAATCTCTATCTCATTTACAGCTTCTTGAAGTGTTGTTTTTCCGAGTTCATCTGCGGCCAGGCTTTCAAAAATCGAAGGCAGTGCTTCTATTGTACGCAAGACGTCGCTTCTATGATTTTCGGGCAACTTCCAGAAATCGATCTGTAGAGAAACTGGTTTGGATAGGGTTTTTGTTAATTTTTCTTCCACCGCTTTTGCTGCTCTTTTAAGCTCCAACAGGCCAATTTCTTGTTGCGGAGCGGCTTTTACATGCGTTTTTAAATAATCCTCAGCTTCAAGGATCCGAACGCCTACCACCTGGTTCAAATAGATGAATGAAATTTCACTTTTTGAGTAAGAGTCGGACGGTTGCAGGAGCATTATCACCTGTTGATTATTCGTTTCCGAGGTTGTTAGCACTATTCCCCTTATTGCATGTCCATTTCGCAATAATAGTTCCAGCTGTGGTAAGCCGGAACTGTCATCTGTTTTCTGAGCCAGAGATTCCAGCTCAGAAAACAAAGATTTAAAACTAATAAAAGGAAAGTCTTTATATAAGTTTATAAGCATTATAGTTGTTTTTCTACGTAACTGGCAATTTGTGAATCAGTAAATGCACTAAACGAATCACCTACAAGTTTTACCTTCAAATCCAGCACATTGCCATCAAAATCCATTTTTACATCATCATTATTCTCTGTATTGGTAAGTTTGATAGTGCTCATTCGTTCTTGTAAAGCTTCTTTGCCTAACTCATCTGAACAAATCTTTTTTACGAAGGAGGATAAATCATCAAATACTATATCCAGCCTGGAAAGTGGATAGCTATCATAAGCTGTAAAGGTGTTCCAGTCTATGTCAACTTTAATGTCGTATCCTGCAAGTTCTTTAAGCTTTGATTCAAAAGCAGGAAGTTTTTCATTTTGAATTTCTTGTGCTAAGCGTTTTTCTGCTAGTCCCATAATTTTATAATAGTTTTGATTTTAAATTTTACTTGAACAAAAGTAGGTGGTAGAGTAGATGAATAAATCACCTGATATAGGTAATCTTAAAAATCACCACAAATGGTGAGTGCCGTCTATTTTTTATTAAGCTCTTTTTGTTGGGTTAAATATTGCTGATACATAAAATTTGGATCGAGGTCTTCCTGATAGGCCATCGGATAGATTTCAATTGCTTCCATAGGTGTGTCTAATAAGTACACTTTGAAAATCTGGCTTCCATAGTAATCATCGGAATGTAATAAAGAAAATTTTTCTTTGTCAGGCACTTGAGTAGTTGCATACTTGTATTTGTTGAAGCGTTTTTCACTGCTTTGCCATTCTTTTTTGTATTTGTAGATGTGCCCATCTATAGGGTCGTCCACACCTGAAACCTGAATTAGAACTTCCTCATTGGATTTCTCACCGATTCTCAGAACTTTTATCTTAAAAGTTCTAGCTCCAAACTGTCCTTCAAATTGCTCAATGTATTTGCCAATTTCTTGCGCATTTCCATTTACTACAGGTAGAAAGCAGAAAATGGAGATAATTAATGATAGTCTTTTAATAGTTTTCATCTGTTATCTTAAGTTTTAAAAATTTATATTATAGTTTATATTTTGTGCCTGAGTTCTTGAGTTTTACTCATCTTTAAACGAAAAACTCAATTTCATACAGCGGGTATCAATAATGCATAAAAATGATAATACTTCCCAATCCGACTATAATTCCGGCAAAGCCTACCATTTCATTCAATGGCGCTTTTAAGCTCAAAAAATGATTTAATTTATTTTGCGTTTCTTTGTCCTTCTCAAAAATAAATTTGGAAATCATGTTGTAACCAAGTAAATATCCAATGAATAACTGCATGACATTCACAACGAGAATTGTAATTCCATAAATTCTGTTGAAATGGAAATCAGCAAAGCCTGATAAACAGTAGGAAATGATACTGTACAAGGCCCATAAACAAAACAAAAACCCGACAAAGCCCTGAAATGGGACTATTAGGTCTGAAAGTTCTTTTTCATAACTCTTTTTTGGTAGCAGAAGGGAAGAAGCTGCAATTATACCCAAAATCATCAGTGCTATTCCCTGAACCATAGCCTTAGTTTCATTATTTATTTAAGGCAAAAGTATATTTTTGAATAAGGATATGAATCACTATAAAAGGGTAAAAGGAAAAATAACTATAAATGGTGATATCTATAGCTCTCAAATTTATTATCTATGTACTGGGAATGTATAGACAGGAATACGACTAGATGAGAAACTCTTATATAATTACTTTGGCTTTTTTAAATCTGATGATATTGGCTTTTCAAAACCCCTCCTGGAGTCAGGGAAATAATAAATCACGTGAAGGATTAAGTAGAGTGAAGTCCTTAATTGAGGATTTTGATAAGATATATACAATGGAGCCTGTACGGGCTAAGGGTCTGATAACCCAGGCTTTGCTTACAAGTAAAAAGTATAATTTCGACAAGGAGTATGCAGACAGCTATTTAAGACTTGGAAAGTTGCATCTGAATGTTGGAAATTATGACTCTGCCAAGCATTGTATGGAAAACGCGTTGCAGGTTTATGAAAGTATTGCTGATACAAAGGGGATAAGTTACTGTTATAAAGATTTGGGGAACATATATGTGGAGACAGGTGATTTAGGGAAGAGTTTCGACTTTTATACCAAAGGCTTAAACCTTGCCCGACAAAAAGGATACGACGAGCTCATTACTTTGTTTATCAATAACATAGGGCTGATCTATTTAAAGCAGGAACATTTTGAAAAGGCCATACAGCATTTTGAGGAAAGTGCCTCTTTAAGTAAAAATGGCTATTCTCATGCACTTGCTATTAATAATATAGGGGTAGTAAAACAAAAGCAGGGCAAATATGAAGAGGCCATTCAATATTATAATAAGAGCCTTGAAAAATGTAATGACATGGCAGATGAATATTGTGCCCTGTCCCCTTTGAATGGATTGAGTGGGGTGTATCTGGCCCAAAGCAACTTCGTAAAGGCACTTGAAACAAACGAACATATAATAAAACTGCAGGAAAAACTTGGTTTAAGTAAAGACCTGCTGGTTAGTTATAACAGGATGGGGCTTATCTATGATGAAACAGAGGCCTACGATTTGGCTGTATTTTATTTTAATAAAAGCCTGAAAATAGCAAAAAATCTGAACTCAGGAAATGTACATTATATTCATGCAAATTTATCAAATGCTTACGAAAGTAATAATCAGTTCGAAGAAGCCTTAAAACATAATATTTTATTTTATAAAATTAAGGATAGTATTAGCTCGGTGGATTATAAAATTAGGACTGACGAATTATTGAAAAAATATGAGTCAGCCAAGAATGAAAAGGAAATAGAACTGCTAAAGAAGGATAGAAGATTGAAACAGATTGAAATGGAGAATAAGCAGGCACTTTATACTGAGGAGTTATTAAAAAGAAACCTTGAAGAGCAACAAAACAAATATGAACTTTTGCATAAAAACAGGCAAATTGGATTTTTGAAAAAAGACAGTGAATTGCAACAGGCAAAAATTGAAAACAAGCAGAATGAATTAGAACGACAGACTTATATCCGGAACGTTGCGATAATAAGTGCAGTGTTGATTTTTATCCCCACTTTTATTTTAATGGTGGTATACCAACAAAAAGTTAGAAATACAGAATTACTTGCTTTAAAAACTGAGGAAGTAAATAAACAAAAAACGTTGGAATTACTCCGTTCGTTTGAAATTAAAACGATCAAAGCTAACATTGAAGGCCAGGAAAAGGAAAAGCAAAGGCTGGCAAAAGAACTTCATGATGGTGTGGCGGGCTCACTGGCAGGTATAAAAATGCGATTTCAGGCGCTTGGTCCTTTGTTGAATGAAAATAAACAAATTAATAATCTGATGGAAAGTGTTGATGAGGTTTATAGGGAAGTTCGAACCATATCCCATCACCTTACTCCTCCGGGGATGCTGCAGTATTCCTTTGTAAAATTTATAAAAAAATACCTGGACGAAATTTCTGAGGCGAGTGAATTTGAAATAGAGTATATTTTTCATGGTGAAAAGAACCTAAACCAGCTTACAGATGATGTAAAGGTGGAGGTATACCGGATTTTACAGGAGCTAATTACCAATGTGGTAAAACATGCTAAGACTGATTTGGTGGAAATTCAATTAATTAAAAATAATGAAGGCGTTAACCTGATTGTGGAAGATCGGGGAAAAGGCTTTGAAGTGGTCTCAAAATCCGGGGGAATGGGTTTAAATAGTATAAAATCACGTGTTGACGCTTTGGGCGGGCAATTAAATATTGACTCAGTATCAGCACGCGGTACTATCGTAAATGTGGATATACCTATTGATTAATTTTCAATCAGGTTT
>CAMPJM010000438.1 GCA_946886805.1 uncultured Flammeovirgaceae bacterium
GGTCAGATTCCTTTCTTGCCTAAGTGCTTTAATTTTTCTGCCGATTCTTGAAATAACTTCTGTTTCCATAATTCCTTTTTATATCCTTACTTGCGTGGCTGAGCACGCCATATATTTCAATTTTATTAGTTCTCAAAACGCTCAAAAAATCCTCCAGCTTCCTTCAGGGAAGGGGGAAAAACCTGAAGTGCTTTCAAGTGCCATTTTAATTTTGAGGTTTCTTATATGTAAACATAGTATATCTTCGGACATATCTACCGAAAATAGTAAAACTGATTTTGAAATCCAATGAATCGATTTTAGCAGGTTATTAAATTGTTAATCCTAAAATATGGGGTTTTGATAGCCATGTCTTGTGTTTCTCATTTGTAAATTTTTGATTGTTAAAGCTAGGTTAAAAACTCACCTCATTTTTTAATATAGATATAACCTCCACCTAAAAAATAGGTCAAATTAATTGCCAAAATTTGAGTGAAAATTAAACGGGCTTGCTGCTATGAAACCCATAAGATTCATCCAGCCTCGTGATAAATTCATTTAATAATTATCGCTAAACCTAACCCTAATTATGAAAAATCATTTACGAGAAAAAATTAAAGTTCTGGCCGAAAATCTGGCTAAAGCTTTTTTCTTGATCAATGTGTTTATCCTGGCAAGTTCTGCAGGATATTCACAATCGCTCACCGTTTCCGGTAAAATAGTATCGGAAGAATTTGGAGAAGGGTTACCAGGCGTGAACGTACTTATAAAAGGTACTGCCCATGGTACGGTTACTGATATAGATGGTAATTATACCCTTGCTGTCCCTAATGAAGATGCTGTATTGGTTTTCTCTTTCGTGGGTTATAAGCCCCAGGAGATACCTGTGGCCAATCAAAACATCATCAATGTTTCCTTGTCAGGTGACGCCCAACAGCTTTCAGAAGTGGTTGTTACCGCTTTGGGAATAGAGCGGGAAAAGCGGGATTTAGGGTATGCAGTACAGGAAATTGATGGTGAGGCACTGACCCAGGCAAGAGAAACCAATGTTGTCAATGCATTAGCTGGGAAAATTGCCGGTGTGAATGTAACAGGAGGTTCCTCAGGGGTAGGAGGTTCTGCGAGGATCACCATCAGAGGGGAATCTTCTTTAACAGGAGACAATCAGCCACTTTTTGTTGTAGATGGTATTCCTATCAACAATCAGTTGTATGGTTCGTCAGGAAGAAACAACCTTGAGGTAGATTATGGAAATGGTGCTGCAGCAATAAACCCTGATGATATCGCTTCAATTAGCGTATTAAAAGGTGCAAATGCCTCCGCATTGTATGGCTCCAGGGCATTAAATGGCGTAATTCTCATTACTACAAAATCAGGAAAAGGGGCAAATGGTCTAGGAGTAAGCGTAAATTCCAATGTTACTTTTGAAACGCCCTTGATTTTGCCACAATGGCAGAACAAATATGGCCAGGGCAACAACGGGGAATTCGCTTTTCTGGACGGTTCAAATGGTGGGACCAACGATGGTGTGGACGAAAGCTGGGGACCCGAGATGAATGGACAGCCAATACCACAGTTTGATTCCCCAACAGAAAATGGTTTTAGGGGAGGGGATCTGGAAGTCCCCAATAGAGGGGCTATCATTCCTACGCCCTGGGTGGCCAGACCGGACAACGTAAATGATTTTTTTGAACTCGGGACTACTTTCAGCAACAATATTGCCATAGCAGGATCAAACGATAAAGGAAACTTCAGGCTTTCCTATACAAACCTTGATCAAAAAGGAATTTTTCCTAATACCGGCTTGGAAAGGAATACAATGAACCTATCGGCGGGATACAATTTGACAGACAAATTTAATGTGGATGTATCTGCCAGTTACATTAAAACCAGTAGTGATAACAGACCGTCTATCAGTTATGGAACGGAAAGCATAATGTATCTTTTTACCTGGTACGGAAGGCAAGTAAATACTGAAAATCTAAAAAATTATTGGCAGCCTGGTCTTGAGGGGGTCCAACAGTTCAACTATAATTACAACTACCATGACAATCCGTACTTTACCATGTATGAAAATACAAATGGGCAGGAGCAGGACAGATTAATGGGTAACATTACCTTAAATTACAGATTTACTGATTGGTTAAGCCTTCAATTAAGAACAGGTATCGATTATTTTGATGAACTCAGAGAAAAAAGAAGGGCTTTTAGCACCCAAAGATTTCCCTTTGGACAATATAGGGAAGAGCGGATCGGCTTTGAAGAGCGAAATTCTGACCTCTTATTAACTTTTAACAAAAATCTTTCAGAAAAATTTAACCTGACGGTTTCTGCCGGAGGAAACAGGATGTCTCAACAATATAATAACGTTGATATTGAGGCGCCTCAATTGTCTATTCCCGGCATTTACAACTTTGGAAACTCCAGGGTAGATCTTTCCATAGCTCAAAATAAGTACGAGAAGAACATCAACAGTATCTATGGCCTGGCCCAGTTGAGCTATAACAACTACCTGTACGTAGACCTTTCTGCGAGAAACGACTGGTCCAGCACATTGCCTGAAGAAAATAATTCTTACTTCTATCCCTCTGTTTCTGTAAGTGCCATTCTCAGTGATATTTTATCTGTTCCTAGTCAAAGCCCCCTTTCCTTTTTAAAACTAAGGGCAGGTTGGGCACAGGTAGGAAGTGATACAGATCCCTATAAATTGGCAAGTTTTTATAATTATTCTACTCCTTTTGGAAATTCTCAGGCTGTTGCAGAGTCTTCAATACTCCCAAATCCTGATCTAAAACCTGAAATTTCTAGCTCTTATGAGATAGGCACAGATATCCGCTTTTTCAATGAAAGATTACGGCTTGACGCCACCTACTACAGAGTCGAAAGTGAAAACCAGGTGCTACAGATTCCATTGCCCATTGCAAGTGGCTATACGGCAAAGTATTTAAATGCAGGATCGATCAGGAACCAGGGGTTTGAAGTAATGTTAAATGCAGTTCCTGTTCAGGTTTCCAACGGCCTTACCTGGGATGTAACGCTAAATTGGTCAACAAACAAAAGCGAGGTAGTAGAACTCGATAGTGACTTGTCTACTTATTTGATTGCTTCAAAAAATGGCGCTTACATCGAGGCGCGGGTAGGGGAAGAAATGGGAGCCATTTATGGCAGAGGCTTTGAAAGGGTTGAAGACGAAAGCAGCCCATATTATGGTCAAATGGTCTTCAATGATAAGGGACTCCCTATAACTGATTCTGAATTGGTTTATCAGGGCAATTATAATCCTGACTGGCAGGCCGGAATTTATAATACATTATCCTGGAAGGGCTTAAGCCTGGGTGTGCTGTTTGATGTCAGAAAAGGCGGGATAATAGTTTCAAGGACCAAAACGATTGCCAGCACCTCAGGACAACTAGAGGAAACGTTGGAAGGAAGGGAGAATGGGTATGATCTTTCCTTGCCAGGCAATGGTATTACTGGTGAAGGTGTGGTAGAAAATGAAGATGGTAGTTATGCACCTAATACCGTAAAAGCGCCGGTGAGAGACTGGAACTATGCTTATTACAACCGGGACAACGTGGAGGCAGCAAAATACGATGCCTCTTATATAAAGCTTAGGGAAGTAAAATTAGCTTATTCACTGCCTGATAAATTGTTTAACAGAACACCATTTAAAAGTGTAAGTGTGGCTGTAGTAGGTAGAAATCTGGCTTTGTGGACGGAAAACCCGCACGTAGATCCTGAAACCTACGCCATGAACGGAGGCAGGTATGTTCCCGGTGTGGAAGATATGCAGGTGCCTTCATCCAGAAGCTATGGTTTTAACTTATCCTTTAAATTTTAAAAACATAATAAAATGAAAATATTAAAGAATCTAACGATCTGTCTTTCATTGGGAGCGATATTTTTCATCACTGCTTGTGAAAAGGATTTTGACGAATTGAGGGAAAATCCTAATACACCTGAGAATGTTTCCCCGGAGCTTTTATTGCCTACGATTATCAGGAAGCCGATCAATGCATTGGTTGACCAATCCTGGAGTAACGGAAATGTGTTAGCACAACATACTGCCAAGATCCAGTTTACGTGGGGACCCACTTATGATTTGGGAGGAAATGACGGGATGTGGAACACCATGTATGGAACACTGCGAGATGTAGAAAATATTATAGAAATCAGTACCGAAACAAGCCAGGACAATTACAGGGCAATTGCTTTAATTATGAAATCCTGGATGTTTGCCGTCCTGACTGACTCTTACGGTGACGTTCCCTATACGAATGCCACCAAAGCAAAATCAGAAGAGGTGTTATTACCTGAATATGATAGTCAGGAAGTTATTTATGAAGGTATTTTGAACGATTTAAACACAGCAAATGACATTATTACCATGGAAGGTGCGCCTGTAAATGGCGATATTTTGTATAATGGCAATATGTTGCTATGGAAAAAACTGGCCAATAGCCTTCGATTAAGATATTTAATGAGAATATCGAAT
>CAMPJM010000439.1 GCA_946886805.1 uncultured Flammeovirgaceae bacterium
GTGTAAAGGCGCAAGATGGCCACGCAGGTCATAAAGGTCATAAGATGGCAGAAACAAAAAGTGGGGAAGCCGATCCTGCATTTCAGAAACAGCTTTTCTCGGTCTATGAGGCGAGTCTTGAATTAAAAGAAGCTTTTGTTGCTTCAGATGCTAATAAAGTAAAGAAGGCTGTAGTGCCCGTGCAGGAAGCTGTAGCTAAAGTAGATATGAAATTGCTAAAAGATCAGGCACATATGGATTGGATGGGTAATTTAAAGAAAATCAACAATAGTCTAAACCATATCAAAAATAGTAGCAACATCGGAGAGCAAAGAAAGCATTTTTCAGATTTTAACAATTCGCTTTATAAAAGTGTAAAAGCCTTTGGAACCGGTGGGGAAACTGTTTATTACCAGCACTGCCCAATGGCTTTAAATAATGCAGGCGCTTTTTGGTTGAGCGACAGTAAAGAAATAAGAAATCCTTATTTCGGAGATGAGATGCTGAAGTGTGGTTCTGTGAAAGGAACGTTGCAGTAAAATATTTGTCATTAACGTATTGGCAGGCTTTGATAATAGCATGTAATTAGAATTTAATGTAGAGGCCATGACAGATACTAGCTTGTCATGGCTATGTCATTATAAGTCCATGTTGTTGGTATCATAGTGGCTGTAGTACGCGTAGTAGGTTTTATCTGGTATTTAAAAAGGGGATGCCCTACCTGCCAGAGAAGTGAAGGGGGAGGCAAAGACAATTGTAAAATAAGAGAGATAAAAAAAATGGAAACCATCACCAGTGATGAGGTAAAATCCTGATGATTTAATTTTGGTTTTAGAAATAATTGGGCTGGGATACTTTACGCATAAGAAACACATCGGATAAGTGAATACATCTAATGGAGGTATTCACCGATTTAACAGCTGCTGACTGTCCTTACAATAATAAGTAGTTATGAATGAATTGGTAATAATTTAAACTTTAGAAAATATGCAGCGATTAAAAGGACAATCGGCACTTGTTACAGGCTCAAGTTCAGGAATTGGTAAAGCGATAGCCTTGGCTATGGCCAGTGAAGGAGCAAATGTTGTGATTAATTTTCATAGCAATGAAAGTAGTGCCGAGAAAATAGTACAAGATATAAAGTCATCAGGAGGCAAGGCAATTGCTGTAGGTGCTGATGTTAGCAAAGAAGCGGATGTGAAAAGAATGTTTGGAGAAATGTTTGAAGCTTTTGGCACTATTGATATTCTGGTCAATAATGCCGGAATGCAGAAAGATGCTACTTTTGTAGAAATGACCCTAGATGACTGGCAGAAAGTTATTGGAATCAATTTGACAGGACAGTTTTTGTGTGCCCGGGAGGCTGCGAAAGAATTTATTCGCCGTGGAATTATTAAAGAGCGGTCTGTAGCGGCTGGCAAAATCATTTGCGTTAGCTCTGTACATGAAGTTATTCCCTGGGCTGGTCATGTTAACTATGCAGCTTCAAAGGGTGGAGTTATGCTACTCATGAAGTCTGTTGCACAGGAACTCGCTCCTCATAAAATCAGAGTTAACAGTATTGCGCCTGGAGCCATAAAAACGCCAATCAACAAATCGGCCTGGGCAGATCCGGAATCGGAGAAGAAGTTGCTCAAGCTGATACCGTATGGCAGAATAGGAAATCCTGAAGATGTTGCCAAAGCTGCAGTCTGGCTTGCTTCTGATGACTCTGACTACGTACATGGTGAAACCTTGGTGGTTGATGGTGGTATGACGCTTTACCCAGGTTTTGCAGATAATGGATGACTTTTACAGCCCGTACAAAAGTTGCATGAAAGGCGAAGTAAGCAAATGAGCCAAGAGCCATTACTTATATTCTTATAAATAATTTTTTTGAATAGGCTATTAGGGAAGGTACTGCCGGAAAAGCAGCTTTGCTTACTATGGGTTTCAACTATTAATGGTTTACTTCTTCATGATCTGCTTTACCAGCCAGATAATAAGCAGGATTACAAGAATAAACACCAGTATCATTCCGGTCCACATAAAGAGGCCCATGCCGCCACAGCAGTCATCCATCATTGAGTTCATATCCATTTTATTTTTATTTAAGATGATCTGAAAGTTCTATTCATCAGGAAGAAATAGAGGGAGCAGTTCACTCTCTCTTCTACTTCTTCTTAAAGTTTGTCCTAGAGGTCATGCCTGTAATTTCCAGCTCTAGTTTTTTTTGTTCATTTGCCATTTGAAAAAGTCTTATACTTTTAAAAAATTACTTTGATGATTTACTCTTGATAACACCGTTTTTACGCTACTTCTTTTCTTTTATACTTACTTTTCTCCACCAGAAATGTCCAGAGCCATCCCTTATCTTCCTCTTTTAAAAAATGTTGTATTAAAATGCCGAAGGTGGCGGCAAAGAAAATGTGAGCCACTAAGGTTACCAGAAATAATCCCGGCCAGGCAAAGTCTATTCCAAAAGGACCTACAATGGGAGCCATAGGAGGCGAGATCATCATCATAGTTTCCAGGATCACTCCCCATAGTACAGCCCAAATAACTGCACTAGCGTAGCTGTTTTGTTTACCAAAAACAAAAGCATAAAACAATCCAAAGTTAGCGCCATTCAAAAGGTGGACAGCCAGGCCAACAAACCAGAACTCTTCAAACTCATCTCCCAAAGTGAGGAGCTTCCCAAACATTTTAAGGGTATCATCGGGTAAGAAATTATAAATTACCCCTACCTGACGAATAGAATCCAGCATAAAGGTTGCTAAAGCACCGAAGCCAAAGCCAATGGTGATTCGCCAAAAAAAGATCAGGATACTTTTTTCTGCTATAAAGCGCAATAACAAATAAAGCTATCAGGGCAGGAATGTAGATATAGAATAAATAATCCAAAGCAAAATCATGGGCTGTTGCCATCATTTCTTTGCCTTTTGGAATTCCCTTTACTATTTGAGCATAGCCAAAAGATAAGGTCACCAGTTGAATTGGCACTACCCCACCAGCAATAAAGGCTAATAGTACTAAAATAAACCTTTTCGTGTCAAAGCTATTTTTTACCTGCTTCATATCTGTATCCTTATACCATGAAGGTTAAATCCGATGCCCAGGAGGGATAGCTGTACATCATGCTTTGAAGGGTCTTTGCCGGAATCTTTGCCTTCATGGCCAGGGCAAACAAGTTGATGGTTTCATCGGCTGAAGGTCCTACCAGGTGAGCCCCTAAAATGGTGCCGTCTTCTTTGCTGATCAGCACCTTGTAAGCATAGGCCTCAGCCTGGGAGCGGTAGGCATTAAACCAGCCGGAGGCATCGGCGGATTTAACTTCATACTCTTTATTTTGCGCTTTGGCCATTTCTTCGGTTAAGCCTACGCTGGCCATAGGAGGGCTGGTGAATACTACCGTAGGCATTTCGGTATATTGTGGTGCTTTGCTGTTGCCTTTGAGGATATTACTTGCCACCGCATGGCCTTCAAACACGGCTACAGGTGTTAAAGGTATACCTTGGGTATCGGCTACATCGCCCGCTGCATATACCCTTGGATTAGAAATGCTTTGCAGGTATTCGTTTACCTTAATGCCTTTTTTGCCAAACTCCACCTTTCCCTTTTCCAGGTTTAGCTGGTCTATTTCAGGTACCCGTCCAGCCGCATTTACCACCAGCTGACTTTCCACTACCTTTTCTCCTTCCTTGCCCTTAGCTATTACCTGAAAAGAACTATCTGTTTTGCGTACTTCCGCTGCTTCTGAATTGAGTACTACCTCGATGCCGTGTGCTTTGGATGCTTTCAGCACATGTTTTACCAACTCCTTCTCAAAATGCTTCAGCGGGTATTCGCCTCTATCTATGATTGTTGCTTTAACTCCGGCTTTTGCGGCCAGATGGGCGAATTCAAAAGCTACATAACCCCCTCCTAAAAAAGTAATGCTTTCCGGCAGTTCTTCCAGATAAAAAAAGTCATCGCTGGTAATGGTATGTTCTGCTCCCGGTATAGAAAGGGTTCTGGGCCTTGCCCCGGTAGCTACTACAATATGTTTGGCTATAATCTCCTCTTCACCTACTTTCAACTTGTTTTCACCCAGAAAAGAAGCGGCTGCATGATAGGTATCGACACCCATCTTCTGGTAATTCTTCTCCATTTTATCCGGCACCGGATCGGTAAAGCCTCTTTTGAACTTCATCAGCTCAGGCCAGTTTATCTGCCCGTCGCCTTCCAATCCTTTGCCTGAATATCTACCTATACTGCTTTTAGCCTTTGCTACATCGATGAGGATTTTCTTTGGGTCACAGCCTCTTAAGGCACACGTACCACCATAAGGCCTGAAGTCGGCGATTCCCACTTTCAGTTTCTTTTTTACAGCCTTCATGGCAACCGTTACCCCCGACATCCCCGTGCCTATTACAAAAAGATCATATTCTTTCATATCTATTAAAAAATTAAAGCTTTAAAAATTAATCCTAAACCAATACCAACAAAAACTCCCCCATAAAGTGACG
>CAMPJM010000440.1 GCA_946886805.1 uncultured Flammeovirgaceae bacterium
TGCAAATATATGATTTTTTCAATGAGTTAGCTGAATATGTGATCTTTTTAAAATGATGGAGTGAGGAGGGCGCAGTTAAATTTAGGAGCAGGTTGGTGTTCACAGCGAAATAGACCGTTATGGATAATGTTAGTACTTGCAGTGGAGCTAAAGTGAAAACCTGTAGTTTAGTTATACCTCATTGCTATTGTCCAAACAAGTTCCTCCGGGATGACATTCATTCATACTGTCATTCGGAAGAAATTTTTGAAAGCTGATAGTGATCTAGGTGATAAAAGCTACGGTTTTATTTGGCTATAATGCATATATACAACGAGTTCTCCACTTTTAGAATACTGGATAACAAATTCCTTTTTGCCGCTGCGAAGAAACATGCGGTGGCGGCGGGAGTACTTCGGCAGTTATTTGTAGGGTGCTCAGCACGGGAAACGTGATTCAATTAATTTTTGTGGTTGTATTGGAGGTAGTAAAAGAGGCAGAAAATCTAAATCCTGCTAATCAAAAAAATCCTGTAAATCCTGGTTCAGACTATTTTCCTTTAGGATAAGGGAGAGCCTGCCCGAAGCAATTCGGGGGGGATGAGGTGGTGATCTCCAATGTGAGCACTTATTCAAATCATAAGTAGAGTTATGAATATAGGAGATTGCCCGACTCGTTGTCTATTAAGGCCTTGGCTAACAGATAGAATGGAATACTCTCCTCCATACCTCGGCTGTTATTTGTAGGGATCCCGGAACAGGTTCTGGAATGTGGTTTTATTGTTCATTTTTTTTTGTGGTTGTATTGGAGGTAATAAAAAACACAAGGAATCTAATCCTGCTAATCAAAAAAATCCTGTAAATCCTGATTCAGACAATTGAGGTGACCAGACTACCTCAACCTCTTAGGCCGTTTTGAGCCCCATCTTCTCATCCATTCTGACGTGGGTAGATAATAACTTCCCTTTATGCTAAATACAAGATAGCCATCATTGGAATCAGGCCCACCTCTGATAGCTCCTGGTTTTGCCGGAGGAATTCCTAGTTCCTGTCTTCTATCTGCCAAAATGGCTGCGATAGGATCGGTAAAACTCGACTGCGGAACGTATACAGTACTCACATCATCCAGATAATCGGTAAAGGTCACACGATAAACGGCCTCTAATGCAAGATTAAAACTATTGGTGACCTTGAATTTTACACCTGCACCAAAAGGAATAATCAGGGACGTACTTTTATACTCTACCCCTTCTGTCTGCAATTCTCTTAGTTTATACCACTCGCCCTGATAAAAGGCTTTAGGGTTTACAGTTGTTATACCTATACCCACAACAGCATAAGGATTGAATTTGGATCTTTGGTAATATTTAATATTTTCCTTGAACAAAGAAAAGACACCTACAGCATTGAGTTCAAAGTTATTAGCCTTAAAAGATAAATTTCTGACATATCGATCTTCCGGAAAATCATCCCCTTCATATTCGTTATCATCCCCTTCGATCTGGTAGTGCATTAGCTCTAACCGGAGATTAATCCTTTGAGCTAATGGATATTCAATGTTAAGAGCGATGTTGGGACTGAATTTTAAAACTTGACCAGTATTATTCAAGTCCCCATAATAGTTGGTTGTACCCAGGCCAATACCTAAAGTCAGTTTTCTATCCCTCTTCCAATTATAGAAACTTTGCGCCTGAAGATCAGGTAAGCAGAGGCTGAAAAAACAGATCAATATAAAAAATGGTAATCTTGATTGCATAGTTTTGCAGTTTTGGGTAAAAGTACAAAAAACCTTCAAAATTTAAAATAGGGATTCTTTAAATCTTATTTGTTGAAACAATGTGATGTGATATTATCAATAAAATAATAGAACTTTTACCTCGTACATTCAACTAGTTGAACATTTTAAGATACATATCAATTTACCTAACACAAATCTGATCATAAATACATTGAGCTAACATCGTGTGTGGACTACTAAAATTTGAATTTTCAAGCTCCATTAACCCGTGCCTCGCAATGCTATTAAGTTAAGCTTTTTAAAATACCTCATCCTCCATCCTTCTCCTAAAGAGAGAAGGGTAAATCGCCTTAACTTAATAGCATTGTGGGACAATACACCGCCGGAGCCTTAAGCGATGACATCCCTCCCTAAAAAAGCAGAACAAAAGTAGACCTTGGTAGGATATTTGGATTATAGGGATGTCATCGCTTTATGAATCTGGGACTAAGAAGCTTTTTTAGGATCAACTATTTGGCGTGATCTTCAACATCTCATAATATCTCATTGGTACGATGAGAACGGTCTTAGCAAAATCAGAAAGAAATTAAAAGTTTAACAAACCAGCTTATGAAGGGCTTGAATGGGAAAAAAGGATTACGAAAGAAACAGAATGTAAATACAGCTTTAACAAGAAAAAAGCCTCTGCTTTTGGCAGAGGCTTCGTATATCCTTAATAATTATTAATCCTATCCCTTAATTCATCCTTAGACTTTCCGGTCTTTTCCTGAAGGCGGCCCAACAGCTCATCTTCCTTACCTTCTATGTAAGTCAAATCATCATCAGTAAGGTCTGCATACTCTTGTTTCAGCTTCCCTTTAATTTGATTCCAATTTCCTTTTATTCTTAGATTATCCATAATAAAAAATTTGTTAGTGAAAATAAAAATGAGTTTATCTTATCTATAACTCCTGATTGAAGAGAATTGTTTATTTTAATTTGAGGTGGTTTATCTTATGTCTGTTTAGTTTAATACTACAGCCGTGCGACTATTTTTTCATTAAGGTCTGTGTCTTTGCATCCGAGGTCTGTGTCCTCCCAGACCTTTACAGCAGTCGCCCTCTAAAAATATGCGGCGCTATTTTAGGGCAGAGGAACACTATCTCTTCACGGATATATTGTAGGTTTTAAAATAATCTTCTGCTTTTATTTTTTATTCTAACATTTACCAACACAAGATGTTAATAAATCTCAATAGGTAAAATATTGACCCTATTCCAATTTTTTTTAAATAGTATTTACTTAAATGAGAAACTATGAACGTATTAGTTGTAGGTGCCCATGGCAATACAGGGCAACAAATAGTTAATTTATTATTAGAAGAGGACCATCATGTAAGGGCTATGATAAGAGACCCTCAGCAAGCAGAGGAAATAAAAAAAATGGGTGCCGTACCTGTTGTAGCAGATTTAGAACATGATATTAATTTTGCAGTGGAAGGTTGCGATGCAGTGATATTTACTGCTGGGTCTGGGCCAGATACCGGCGAGGATAAAACCATTAGTGTAGACAGAGATGGAGCCATTAAACTAATAAAGGCCTGCGAAGAAAATGCAGTAAACAGATTTGTGATGTTGAGCTCCATAGGAGTGGACGAACCGGAAGAGGCACCTGGAAAGTTACAGGCGTATCTAAAAGCAAAAGCTGATGCCGATGAAAAGCTAAAGAAGAGCAATCTGAATTATACCATTATCAGGCCCGGAGCACTAAACGACAATGAAACAACCGGGAAAATAACAGCCGATAAGAAACTTGAAAAAAAAGAAGGAAAAATTTCCAGAGGTGACGTGGCTTCTACAATTGTCGCGGCATTACAAAATGAAAATACCTATAGGAAAACTTTTGAAGTCCTCTCGGGAGATCAGCCAATTGGCGTTGCTCTAACAACGCTGGATATCAGAAACTAAAAAAATAAAAAGATCCTGACGAAATCGCCAGGATCTTTTCATTTAAGCTTTTACAATTTATAAAAGTCTGAATAGGGCAGGGCTACTGGTTTATAAACAGTTTGCCGAAGTAACTGCCATTTTTACTTGTTATTTTATAAATATACATCTCATTTAAAAGGCCATCTGCATTAACAGGAACTTTTAAAGTGGTTCCTCCCTCTACGTACCCTTCGTAAAGAACGTCTAATTCTATTCCAGATAAGTTATACAGCTGGATCGTTACTATCGAAGATTCCGCAACATCAAATTTAATAGTTGCTTCCCCAATAGCAGGATTAGGATAAGCTGTGAAGTTTTCTGTTACACTCAAAGTTGAACTCGAGGTTTGGAAATCGCAAACACTGTCCAGTAAGTCGAAATCGACACATTGCCCTGACTTATAGGCAACCTTTGGTGTCCAGCATGATAACGTTTCGGCACAACTTTCTTCCTTAGAGCAAACAGTAAAGCTTACAGTGAAAGAATCAAAATTGTCACTTTTTTCACCAAATCCGGAAATATCGTCCACTTTTAATCCGGATAAGCCAGTGGTAGGATCAGGACTAACTAATTCCATTTTCCATCCTTCCGAATTATAAAGACCGGATATTTCTCCACACGGAACGGCAACAGTGAAATGTGATAAGGCATATCGACATGAGCCGTTATGAGAAACCTCCATAGAATAGGTCGTACAGCCATTATCATTTTCTACACTTATTATTTCGGTATCAAAACAGTCGTTACATCCGTCTACGGTAGGATCTGTAGGATCAGT
>CAMPJM010000441.1 GCA_946886805.1 uncultured Flammeovirgaceae bacterium
TGCAATGCCAATACTTACCGGAATTCCGGTGGATCTTTTTACAGTGTCCCGAATATTACGCCCAAAACTTTCGAGATTTGAGTAACCATCCAGTTTCACAAAAGCCTCGTCAATTGAATATATTTCTATTTCCATCACCATATCAGCAATTATGTTCATCACTCGGGCTGACATATCACCATAAAGACTATAATTGGAAGAAAAGACATGAACTTGCTTCAATAAATCCTGGACCATAAATGCTGGCGTGCCCATCTGAATACCTAAAGCTTTCGCTTCGTTGCTCCTGGCGATTACACATCCATCATTGTTGCTAAGGACAACAACAGGTTTGTTCCGTAACGATGGATTAAACACTCTTTCACAACTCGCATAGAAATTATTACAGTCAATTATTCCGTACATTTCTTAATGTTTATGAATGCTCCACACCACCTTTCCCCATACTTCAAAATCCATTTCTTTTGAGACTTTAACCGTTTGGTATTTTGCATTTTCCGGAACAAGCAAAATCGTTTTTCCTATTATTCTTAGTCTTTTGACTGTAAAGTTTCCGTTGAGTATTACCAGGGCTACATCATTATTTTGAATCTTAATTGATCTATCAATTATCAAAATATCCCCACAATAGATATTTGCCTCAACCATGCTATCTCCATTAACTTTTATGTAAAAAGTACTTGAAGGATGCTGAATTAGGTATTTGTTTAGGTCCAGGTTGTTCTCGATGTAGTCATCTGCGGGACTAGGAAAACCAGCTGGAACCGCATCGGAAAATAATGGTAATTCAATTTTTGTGGACTTATCAATTTTAAATACTTCAATCATTTTACTAATAAAATTAGCCACAAACCTAGGTGAGATAGATACTTTTGCAAGTAAATTTAGTAATATACTTTTTAATCGATTGGCTTTTGCTCTCGCTATCCACGGTAGAATCCGAATGGCCAACATCAGCTAATTACTTACGTTTTGCGGCTTGTTAATTTCGGACTCGCGAAAGGTTTGCGCGATTGCAAGCAGGAGGACTGGTAAAGCTAATTCTTTCGGCGTGGATGGATTATATGAAGCGTACGGATGCGCAAAATTGCGAGCGTTTGGATTATTAGCCAGTGCCAATTTTGGGCATTAGTGCCCTGGTGAAAGATGTATTCAGGATGTCGGCTTTACCTTGGGGGTTGCATTGGCTTTTTAGGGGTTATTGGGTAGTGCAAGCAGTTTGGCATGGAAAGTTGTTCAACTAAAATGTTCGGATACGAAAATGGCATGGATAAAAAACGCAATTGGGGTGAATTCCGGAAAGGAGATTTTGCGCATATGAGACAGACAGAAACTAAGAAGAATTAAAAAAATGTAGCAGTTAATTGCAAGAAATTCTTTTAAAACCCTAAAAAGCTTATTAGATTGGAGGATTGTTGCGTGGTGAATATAGTCCACTATGCACTTTATCTATATGTTATAATTTAAACTGAATGAATAGGGAACTCGCCGAACTAGAGAAGTACTTCACTTTAAGTAGTAATGAGGACGCTAAGCGCAAACACGCCTATGCATATTTTACTAAATTATTTGGGAAGGACTTCAAAACAGAATCTGATGCCTCAGGAGCAGACGGATATATAGAAGGCAAGCTGCTTATTGAGCTGAAATCCAAGAGCGAAGATTGGCTCTGCGGTCTATATCAAGGATTGCACTATAGAAAATTAGGTTTGACATTTCCACATATTACTGTACTTTCAAAGCAATTCATATGTCTTTGGAACCTAATCAAACTTCCAAAGGAATGCCTTCGACTTGCGGATGAGGCGGATTCGCAGATTAGTCCGAGCGAAATGGGGCGTATAAATGCGAATAAAACTAAAAATGTTGATAGAATTGAAATTCTGAGATCTCATTCATATTTGCTCGAAAAGAGGGATTTGGGGGGTCTTTTTGCTAAGGATATTGATGTGGAATTACGCGCCTATACCCATGCGTTAAAGTATTTAGATGATGCTCGAATTCAAATAAACCTTCGCAATTTCATAGATTACATCGAACGCTTCAAGCTATTCTTTGGTAAGCCTATGGATGCGGTTCATGCATTCTATTCGATAGTTGGTTATTGGGGTGATACCAGCTTGGCCATACACATAGGAGAATCAGAAAAGGTAAGCGTAGTCGACCCCAGCCGTGGCGTGAGTAGCGAACCTATTGAAGTAGAAGCGCGCCACTTTGAGGGATTTAAGAAGTTTGTGGAGAACCACTACATCTTCACCAATGAAGGTTCGGGCATTACCTACGATAATTACTTCAGTCGCTTTGATGAGGTCATTAGTCGCATAGATCCTGAGTATGCCAAGCAGCATGGTATATTTTTTACCGATCACAACCTTAGCAAGTTCGCCATGTGGTTCGTACACGAGAAATTTGAGAAGAACTTGAGCGACAACTACATCGTTTTTGACCCGGCTGGAGGTTCGGGTAATCTTATTACTTCGTTGGATTGGCGCGGAAACATGAAGCATAAGATCGTTTCTGAACTCCAGCCCGACTTGCTAAAAGTAATTGAACGCAGAATGCGTGTTCATGAAAGGCATATTGGAAATTACACTGTCATTCCAAAGACTGCAGGCAATAAGGGATTGAATTTCCTTGATCGATCGGGTGAGTTATACTTAGCCGAACTGGAAAATGTACTTCGTGAAAAGAATATGCGAATAGATAAGCCTTTGGCTTTTCTTATGAACCCTCCTTATAAAAGCACAGACGAAAATGTGGCTTCCAGAGAACAGGTTGAGGCTGAATATACAATTGATCCGAGTATTCTTGAAGTAACCGGAAACGATGCTGGAAGGGAAAGATATTTGGCATTCCTTGGTCAGATATTAAACATTGCAAAAAATCAGTATGAAAAACATGGCTTCGAACCCATACTTATGGTTTTTACCCCAACATCCTGGCTCATTCCAAGGACAACCTTTCAAAAGTATCGTGAAGAATTTGATAAGTATTTTCGGTATGTGAATGGCTTCATTATCAACAGTAAGGAATTTTTTGCACTCGAAGGAAAGTGGCCTTTAGCTTTTACCATTTGGCAATTTTCTCAAAATGAAAATGGACATAATAATTCAACTCGTGTTGTCGACCTGACACACCTTAAGTGCGCTGATCTTTCAGCAATTAATTGGAGTGCACGATTGGCTCAAATTGATTTTGTGATTAAACAATTTATGAATTCTGCCAAATCGGTACGCTTCGATAATTCAAAGAAGCCTTTCAGGAACTACTTGCCAAAGGTTAAAGATTACCAATCGAAAAAGCAAATTTTAAAAATTCAACCCAGATACAACTTTTATAGAAATCGCACGAGGGAAGAACGGGATGTGCCAATTGTCAGCGGATTTCCATTTTTAGACCAAAGACATATTGATCGTAATGTACCTTATGGGTTCGCTGACGGCAAATTCCTCGGATTTATGGACGATCTAACACCAGTTCGGTTATATTTAGACGCTTATCAAAGAATTTCTGACCAGTCAGATCGAGTGTGGTTCCGATTAGACCTTTCCTTCATAGACATAAATAAATCAAAGCTATTAAATGGGCCGCCTGATCAGAAGGGCTATTGTGCATATGATTTAAAGTCTGCTCTCATTGCATTCCAATGGTTTGCAATATCGAAATGCCTTGTTGGGAGATACCCTATGTGGGCAAATCAATTTGATTTATGGAAGCCAAGAATAAAAAAGGGACAGGAAGTCAATTTCAATTCGTTGTGTTTTGCCTATGGATTGGCAGAGAACCGTTGTGTTGTCACAAAGTTTGAGGCAAACAACCCTGTTGAGGGAGCCCCGGAAGTAATTATAGAAAACCCCTTGAGCACTAATAATCGCCACGGTTTTTGGAATACAGTTCTTGACGCAGAGATTGTCGCAAAACCAACGAAGGCAAAGGAGTTGGTAGATGCTATCAAGGCTTTATATTTATGCTGGGCCAAAGATCATTGCGTAACCGGAATTATGACCAACGTTGGATTGAAAGAGGAACCATATTTCAAACACTTCGCCTATGATGATTTCCTAACCCCTAACAGTGGTCTCATTCAGATAAAAAAGTACGCAGACCAACAATATAAAACCGACCTGATTCGACATTTTGATAATATATCGGCAAAAACCAAAGCCGTTAAGGATGAGATCTATCGGCTCTTGGTGGAAGAGTTCAGGTATTTTGACTAAAATTCCGAGAAAATAAGTCCATCGAAATATGGATTTTGTGAGCATATCAACGTATGAACCTAGACTAACGATCGTTGGAATTAGTTAACGAAATTGATGGATATCGATACCATCCCCGGTATTTTTGTAATTACCTAAGAACGCAAAAAGGCATTAATAAACAACAAGGTATCTGTTGAGATATATAAAAAATATACCGGATTGCCGGTAGAAACGAATCTTAGTACTCCACTAATT
>CAMPJM010000442.1 GCA_946886805.1 uncultured Flammeovirgaceae bacterium
TCAAAAAGTGTATAGTCAATTATTATCCATGTTAAAATTCAAGCTTCTTCTATCGGTATTGTTTATATCATTAGGCCACCATCTTTTTGCCCAGGAAACTGATCTGGTAAAATATGTCAATACCTTACAAGGCACCAATTCTCATTGGGGGTACTCTTATGGCAATACTTACCCAACTATTGCTGTACCGTTTCCGGTGCACTCCTGGTCACCTCAAACAGGGAAAAATGGCGATGGCTGGAAATACCAGTATGAAGCGAAAACCATCAGTGGATTTCAGCAGGTGCACCAGTGCAGTCCCTGGATGGGAGACTATGCTGTTTTTTCGCTGATGCCCGTAAAAGGTGAACTGGTGGTGAACGAAGAAAAGCGGGCTGCTGCCTTTAGCCACGACAATGAGATTGCTAAGCCGCACTATTACAAAGTAGCTTTTGATAACGGCATTACCACTGAGATCTCTCCAACGGAAAGAGGGGGACAAATGCGATTTTCGTTTCCGGATAAAGAAGATGCTTTTTTGGTGCTGGATGGCTACACCGGTAACAGCATGGTAAAAATACTGCCCAAGGAGCGCAAAATAGTGGGATGGGTAGACAACGGACGATTTATTCCACAGGGTTTTAAAAATTATTTCGTAATGGAGTTTGACAAGTCTTTTGAGGCATACGGAACCTGGGAGAACAAAGAAGGAAAAATATCAGCAGGAAATACCAGTGACGAAGGAGAGGGAAAAGGTGCTTATCTCGAATTCAAGCCCGGCACAACGGTAGAAGTGAAAATAGCATCTTCATATATAAGTCATGACCAAGCTGAGTTGACACTGAAAACGGAATTGGGCAAGCATAGAAATCTGGAAGATACCAAAGACGCTGCGGCTGATGTATGGAACAAGTTATTTGGCAGGGTGCTGGTAGAGGGTGGCTCCGAAGAAGACAAAGCAACTTTTTACTCCTGTCTGTTCAGGGCCAGTTTGTTTTCGCATAAATTTTATGAGATAAATGAAGAAGGGAAACCCTACTACTACAGCCCTTATGACGGCAAGATACACGAAGGTTACATGTACACCGATAACGGCTTCTGGGATACTTTTCGGGCGCAATTTCCGCTGAGCAATATTCTGCACCCTACCATGCAGGGGCGGTACGTTAAATCCTTATTGGATGCCTATGATCAACATGGCTGGTTCCCAACCTGGTCTAACCCTGGCCCCACAGGAGGGATGATCGGCAACCATGCCATTTCCCTGATTACAGATGCCTGGGTGAAGGGAATCCGTACTTTTGATCCTGAAAAAGCACTGAAAGCCTATTTTCATGAAGCTACCAATAAAAGCCCTATAGGTGGCTCAAGCGGGAGAGGAGGCCATGAATTTTATTACACAATAGGGTACATGCCTTATCCTGAAATGCATGAAAGCACCGCCAGAACCCTGGAATTTGCTTATGATGATTTCTGTGGATATCAGTTGGCTAAACAAACGGGGAACGAGTTTTATGAACGGATATTTGCCAAACAAATGTACAACTACGAAAATGTATTTGATGAATCCGTTGGCTTTGTAAGAGGTAGAAAAAGCAATGGCGAGTGGCTGCCCGACTTTGATCCGATCGAATGGGGAGGTCCATTTACAGAGGCGAACGCCTGGCAATATTCCTGGTCGGTTTTCCATAATATAGCCGGTTTGGTAGATCTGATGGGGGGCGAAGAAAGATTTATAAATAAACTGGACACATTTTTTACCATGCATTCTGATTTTAAGGTGGGCACCTACGGCCATGTAATTCATGAAATGAAGGAAATGGTAAAAGCCGATATGGGACAATACGCACATGGTAATCAACCAGTACAACATACGGCTTATTTGTACAATTATGTAGGACAGCCCTGGAAATCTCAGAAGCAGGTTCGTATGGTAATGGACCAGCTTTATAATGCTACTGAAAACGGATTCCCCGGAGATGAAGATCAGGGAGCCACTTCATCCTGGTATGTGCTAAGTGCTTTAGGCTTTTACAGCGTTACGCCGGGTACGGATCAGTATGTAATAGGCAGCCCATTGTTTGAAAAAGTGACTATTACCTTAGAAAACGGGAAAAAGTTTGTGATTGAAGCAAAGAATAATAGTAAGGAAAATGTCTATATCCAGTCCGCAAAACTAAATGGCAAAGAGTATTCGCATAACTGGATTACGTATTCCGATATCGTAAATGGCGGAAAATTAGAGTTCGTAATGGGCGGTGAACCTCAGAAGAACAGGGGCACAGCCGAGGCTGATAAGCCTTTTTCATTAAAAACAGCTAAAGACCAAAAAGCTTATTGATATAGAACTCAGAAGGAAACACAAACCAAACTTAATTCGGTATCAATAATTGTTAAGCGGAACCATACATAAACATAAACACTTAAAGCCATGAAAATCAAACCTTTACTCGTCTTACTAGCGTCAATGCTAACATTGACTACTGCATTGGCAAATGATATTGCCAATGGAAGTTTTGAGAACAACTTAAGCGGATGGACAACCAGCTTGAACAATGGTGCAACTGCTGATTTCTCAGTTTTGACAACTGATGCGCAGGATGGCGCAAACTCCCTTGAGGTAAACGTTACCAGCTCGGTGCAGCAGGCAGGATCTGTCGTGCTTACACAAAGTAATGTTGCCGTTCAAAGTGGAAATGTTTACATGTTGCAGTTTTTCGCTGTAGCTGATGCCCAGGGTGCTTTTTTAACTGTGAATATTGATGGACAGCAGACAAACATAAGTAGAGAATTTAAAATATGGGATAGAATAAATCCCGAAGAAGAAGAATGGCAGATGTATTTCTTTTTATTTAAAGCATCCGATAACTCGGTTGATATTGAAATTACCTTTGACCAACAAACCAGGTACCTGATCGATAATTTTATACTATTTGACGATGATGCAAACGAGCACGACTTAGCTACGCAATATATGTGGCAAAATAACCGCCAGGGCTATGGTTGGATGTCAGCTGATAATGATGTTTCCGTACCTCTTCCTGACGGAAGAACTGCCTGGATTTTCAGTGATACTTTCATGGGAAACCCGGATACAACCAAAAACTATCTTACCGAAGGCTCTATGGTAAACAATTTGATTGTGGTTCAGGAGGGGGAAAATAATGACGAGTTGCGTTCTGTTTATGACGATGACCAATCTTCGCCCAGAGCTTTATTTTATCCGTCCGGTGGAGGCTCGGTTTACTGGATTGCCGACGGTATTGTAGAGGATGGTAAGCTAAAGATTTTACTTAATGAATGGTCAGGGCTTGATTTTGCAGGAAAGGCAGGAGTAGGTGTGGTTAGTTTGCCAGACCTGACTGTAGAAGAGTTGGTAGTGCCATCATATCAAGGGAATTTAATACCAAATGCTATTTTAGAAGGAGATGGTGATTATAATTATATATACCTGGAAGAGAGGCCGGGTGGCTTTAGCGTCTTTTCCAGTGTAGCAAGGGTTCCAAAAGGAAAGTTATCTGACCCTACAGTAGCGTGGGAATTTTTTACTGATGATAATATTTGGGTGACAGATGAAAGCCAGGCGAAAAGAATAGTAGATGCAGCAGCTGGATCTGTAATGAAGCTTGGCCCAAATAACTATGTAATGTCCGCTGTGCCTCACTTGAGTAGGGAGTTGGCCGTATGGTACGCACCCACACCCGTGGGCCCATGGCAGCATGAAACCGCAGTGCATCAAATGCCGGCCGAAGAAGGGGTTTTATTTTACCTGGGGCATATTCATGAAGGCACTGAGCGAGACAATGGGATATTTTCCATGTCATATTCTGTATATCCTTTTGGCGGTAGTGTTGCCCAGCAAATGGCTGATAAAGGAACCTACCTACCCATTTATGTGGAAGCCAATTTACGCGAGCTTTCCCCATATACCAATGCCGATTGTGCAGGTATAGAAGGAGGGACTGCATACATTGATGATTGTTTTCAATGTGTTGGCGGCACAACTGGATTAGAGCCTTGTGATCCGAACATAGCGCTTATGGATATTACTGATTTAGAAGAAAGAATTATTACGGAAAGTAACAATAACTCTCCAGAGAATGAGAACATCCAATACCTGATTGATAATAATGACAACACGAAATATCTCACTTTTAGCCCTACTACCACGATACTGTTTGAAGCTGATGCAACTTATGCTTTAGTTCGTTATTCATTAACCTCCGCTAATGATTCCGATGATCGTGATCCATATAACTGGACATTATCTGGTTCGATCGATGGAACTAACTTTGAGGAAATAGATAGTCAAAATGAACAAATTTTTGAGGAAAGGTTTCAATCGAAATCATTCCCTGTAAGTCCTGCTCAAGCTTATAAATATTTTAAGCTTGAGATTGAAGCCAAGATTGCATTAAGTGAGATGACGCAGTT
>CAMPJM010000443.1 GCA_946886805.1 uncultured Flammeovirgaceae bacterium
AATTATAACGAATTAGATAGCACATTTACAAATAAATTTAAAGAATACAACTTAGTAGTAAACCCAGATTTATCAATCCAAATAATTGATGCTAACGCGTTGTTTCCTGTTCAGTCTTATGACCAACAAGTTTATCTAACGATGAAGTTTGAATCTTTTTTAGAAGAATTTACGCCGTTGTTTTATACAATAGTGTTGAAGGATGAATACAGAAATGCGATTTCAGAAATTCGAGTGGAAGGTCACACAGCAATTCAAACGCCTGATAAAGAATTTGAGAATGATTATTATCAAAAGATGCTTGTATTATCTCAAAAGCGTTCAAATAAGGTCTTAGAGTACATGATGAATCATAATTATTACTCCACTTTGAATGATTCTCAAAGAAGCTTTCTTCGCTTCATTTCTACTTCGAATGGATTAGCATTTGGAAAAGCATTGGACAGTGATGGTTATCTAAAATTTTTTTCCGAGAAACAAATTGATACAAAAAAATCCATGAGAGTAGAATTTAGAATTATTACTAATAACCAAAAAGTGATCGATGATTGGTTGCTAAAAACCAGAAAGTTATAAATGCTTTATACCTTCGAAAAATTAGATAAAAAGTTAGACCAACTTGGATTCCCCAAAATTCAATCGGGAAGCGGTTTCCAAATAATCAAAGGAATTGACTTTGAAGAAGCTTATAAAGCCGGGTCTATTTCATTTGAAGACGATGGTATTTACCTTGAATACAGGGGTAAAAAGTACCGTGGGTACATGTTTATACAAGAAGCTTATATTACCTATAATGGAGGACCAATTAAATTTCCAAAGTTCCATTTACTAAAGTGTAAGATAATTCAAGAATTTATTAGCAGTGGTAGATTCAAACAGCGATATGAATGGTCAAATGCGGACATAAACAATTTGATTGACAAACAAACCAGAACCAAATACAATGATATTAAGCTTGACGTTTGTTCATATTGTAAGGCGGAATATTTTGAAGAAATTGAAGACACGAAAGATTTTTTTGGATCGCTTGACAAGTCCCAATTAGAAGATGATAAGATTGAGGTAGACATTTTCGGTTATGTACGTGGAAAAGAAAAAATAAGTAAAGACTACAGAAACAAGGAGAATTTCACTTGTGATAAGTGCTCAATTATGCCAAAAAATAATTTTCACCGGCGTTGGTGGCATACACACCATATTGATGGTAACAAAACAAATAACACGCTCAAAAATTTAAAATGTCTTTGTATTGTTTGCCACTCAAATGTGGACTCCAGACATATAGAAAACTTTTCAAAGGGTGCTATGCTAATACAACTGGAATTTTTTAAAAATGAATATATAAACGAATTGAAGAACGTTATGAACCCGTATTTATAATGCTATGGTCATCGCTGACATTTTCAAGCTACCAACAGTACTCAACTTTAGGTAGAAGCTACGGGATAGAAACATATGCAGAAATTGGATTAGAACTGACAGGCTAAAAAACAAATCTTTATGCAAGAATCGACATTAATACCATTTCTAAGAAAGAATCTTGAGATCCTGTTTGTTGGATTGAATCCCGCAAAAGGTTCAAGTGAAAACGGACACTACTTTTCCGTAAACCAGGCATTCTGGAATCAGCTTTACGAATCTGGATTAATATTAAAAACTGTAGATAAATCAAATGCAGACCTGAAAATTTTTGGGTCAAATAAATTCAATTTTGATAATTGGAATTTTGGAATTACCGACCTAGTAATAGAAATTGCAGAAAGCAATAGTGCGGAAATAAAGCCAAAACACACTGATTTAATTAGATTGAAAAGTGTCATTCAAGAATATAAGCCGAAATCAGTGGTTCTGCTTCACTGCAAGGTTTTAAAGAAGTTTACTAGTTTCTTAGGAAATAAGGTAAATGAATCTAATACAGGAGAGTTAGGGACTTTAATAGAAAATTGTGATACTATTTTTTTTAATATTGCCTTTCCTCACGGTAATACGATAACAAAAGACCGTAAAATTATTAGATACCAAGAATTGAGGCAACGATTAATTTCCAATAAATACAAGTAAAAATGAGCAATAGATATCCATTTCATTATGAAGTCCGTGTGAAGCTTCTAGCGTTTGACAAAAGCAACAATGTTAGAAATGAATCCTTCACAAAGATATTTAATGACGAGCAACCCTTAAATAACAGGAGTAACGCTTTTGAAGAATTTAGGGAGTATCTTTCGTTCTTGGATCAAACTGATAGAATAGAGACGGACAAGCAGGGAAATTTTACCATAATCCAACCCTCATTCGTTGCAGAGATACTTGAAAAAAAAGAAAACTCTGACGGTTATTTTGAATTCTGGAATACTTTTGATCAATACAAAGAAGAGATATCTATCTATTTAGTAGTTGAAGATCTTGAAATCGCTAAGGATGTAATGGGTGCATTAGAGTTTGACGGTGAAGTTGAAAATGAATTCAAAATCCATAGTGTAGGATCTTACCCAATTGAAGCTCAGAAATTGGTTGATAATCTTGATATGCATGAAGTTCCACTTTACAAACACTATCAAATTAACATAAACAATCTAATATCCACAGTGTACCACTATGGCGTCGATTACGCCGAATCAGGTGAAGATGAAGAGTCTGGTGCAAAAAGGATAATTTTGAATACACCTTTTGTATGGGATACTATTGAAAAGTATAATGAAGACATTGCTGCAAATCAAAATAGAGAAGAATCAGAACCTGAAGCAAAACTTGATTTATTAAGCATTATAAAAAGAGGTGAAAGCAATCAAGTCGAGTTTAAACCGTGTTTGCTATATAATTTTAAAACACAAGCCGGAGGTATCGGTATAAAGTATATAATTGCCAAAGCTATTTGCGGATTTTTAAATTCAAATGGAGGCGTTCTTTTTATTGGGGTAAATGATGATGGAAATGTTCAGGGCTTGGAAAATTATGACTATTCGTTGTTCCCTGGAAAGAAAGAAAAAGATAAATTATTACTAGAACTTGACTCGCTCTTAACCTATTTTTTTGACTTATCGATAAAGCCTTTATTAAATGCAGCAATCGAGAATGTCGATGGAAAAGATATTTTAGTTATTGTTGTTACAGAAAGTCATAAACCGGTTTTTCTTAAAAACAAGAAAAACGAGCTGATTGGGAAAGAATTTTATATTCGTATGAACGCTTCAACACGACAAATAATTGATAATGAAAAGATGGTTGAATACGTAATTAATAAACAATGGAGAAAGCTCAGCAGCCAATGAGCTTGTCTAGTAAAAGACAGCCTCTCTTTAATCAACTATATTACGATCCTACCTGAGTTAGCCCATAAGCTGCCTTTGATGATGTTCGCTTTTGTAAAACTCTTGTTAATCTCTCAATGATTTTAGTCTTTTCTTTTATGGCTTTTTCTTTTATTATTTTAATCACTTTTTATTCTTCATTCACGAAATGCAATTTGTCAGCCGCTGAAATGGCAAGTAAAGGGCAATGACGGATTGGAAGATGCTGCATCACTTTAAAATCTAAATATTCACCGTCAACAGATCTTTCCAGCTAGTAGTAAATGACGGCGATAACATTTCTCTCTTCATTTCCCAGCCTTTTGCAAATCCCTGGGAGGCTATTTTGACCGTGTTGTATCCATAGCGTTGGTTTAAAAAATCCAGCACCTTCATTGCTTTTTGATTTCTTTTGCGATTTACAACATCGAATAAATCAGCTTGGATTTGAGTTGATGGTACAATGCCTGTCACAATTACCCCGGCTTTTTTATATTGATATTCTTTTTTATAAATCAAATTCAGCCCCATTAAAGCTGCTTTTATCAATTCTGTAGAATCATTTGTCGCAACCGATAACCTCACTGATTTGCTGTTGGCATATTGTAAGTCATTTAATCGAAACTGATTTGTATGAATGAAGACCGTTAAAATGGATGCGCAGGTATTATCTCGTCTAAGTTTAAAAGCTACTCTGCCAGCAAAGTTAGAAACAGCCTCCTTTAATACAGATTTGGAATTTACTGAGGATCCAAACGATCGGGAATTACAGATTCCTTTTTTTACTGGCCGGATGGACTCCAGCTCCAGGCAACTCTTTCCCCTTAATTCTTCTACCATTCTAAAGCCTACCACAGTTAGGTTCTTTTTAATCCAACTGTCTGGCATCTGTGTTAGCTCATAAGCTGTCTTAATATTATTTTTGATTAAGAACTTTGCATATTGTCTACCGATACCCCAAATATCTTCAATTGCTGTATTTTGAAGAACAAGCTTTAAGTCCTGGATCCAATACACACCATTGGTTTTTTTGGCAATTTTATTTGCCACTTTTGCTAAAGTTTTTGAAGGTGCAATGCCAATACTTACCGGAATTCCGGTGGATCTTTTTACAGTGTCCCGAATA
>CAMPJM010000444.1 GCA_946886805.1 uncultured Flammeovirgaceae bacterium
GACTGTCAAAAAAAAGGCGAGGAAAAGTAAATTTTAACGGAAGGAGATGTTAAGGACGGAAGAAGTTCCCTAGAAGAACCGGAAATTAAAAAAGAACCGATTACTTTTAATATATGTTATATTTGAATTCAACGCCTGCGGCATGAAGAGCAAAAGACTCATTGTATATGGAATAGGAAAGTTCGCTGAATACGTTAGCTACGTTTTCAATAACGACAGTGAATTCGAAGTCTCAGGTTTTTGCATTGAAAAAAATATTTTCAAGGAAACTTCACATGCGGGACTCCCGGTCACCATTTTTGAAGATCTTCATTTAAATGATGATCAATTTCTGTTTATAGCCGTAGGACAGAATCACATCAGAAAAAGGATTTTTGATGTTGCTAAATCCAAAGGATTTAGGATGGCCACTTATCTCTCCTCCAAGGCAATTTTTTGGCCGGATCTGAAAATCGGACAGAATTCATTTATTACAGAAGGTACTGCAATTCAACCTTTTGTTTCGATTGGAGACAATTCTATACACTTTGGATCTCGGATAGGGCATCATACCACAGTTGGGGATCACACACTATTGAGTAATGCCACACTGGGAGGTAACGTCAAGATTGGAAATGAAACTTATCTGGGAATGAATTCGGCAGTGAAACAAAATGTTTCAGTCGCCCAAAGAAATATTATCGGAATGAATGTTACCATAGAAGAAAATACACTGGAAGATTCCGTTTATTCTCATAAAGGAAGCCAAAAGAGATCTTTATCTTACAATGATATTGCCTTCCGATTTCTAAAATAATGAACTTCGAGGAATTCAAAACTAAGTATGAAAAAAGGGAGGTTACTTGCTATCCTCATCAGGTATCCTCATTTCCTCTCGTAAGTATTCTGGTTCAGACGTTTCAACATAAAAGATTTATCCGCTCATGTTTGGACAACATCCTCAAACAAGAAACCGATTTCCCGTTTGAAGTTTTGCTTGGAGAAGATGCCTCCACAGATGGGACGCGAGAAATCTGTATCCAGTATGCCAAAAAATACCCCGACAAAATCCGGTTGTTTCTTCATCACCCTCAAAACAAAATTAAAATACAGGGTCATTTTACTGGAAATTTTAACGCTTTGTACAATTACTTTTCCGCACAAGGAGAGTTCATTGCTTTTTGTGAAGGTGATGACTACTGGACTGATAAAGGAAAATTGCAGAAGCAAATAGATTTTCTAAGAGTAAACAGTGAATATGTCTTGAGTTACCATTCTTTTTTGGAAGTCGATTTAAATGGCGAGAAATGGCCAAAAGAATTCTCCTTGGATCAGTACAAAGTAGATCTGAGGCCAAACGATCTGCAAGAACTCCGTAAGCCACCATTACTATCTACTGTCTGCTTTAGAAATGTCTTTAGGGATAACTTGCCTGTACATATCGCAGAGGTTTATAATCTTGACAGTTTTCTTATTAGCCTGTTAGGTGGCTATGGTGGTGCTAAGTTTTTGGAATCCGTAGAACGCTCCATCTATAGAAGGCACTACAATGGAATATGGACGAGCCGCACTAGAAAAGAACGATACAAGTTAAAAATTTTGACCTATAAGAAAATTTCAGGGTATTATAAATATAGGGGAGATATGAGGTTATACAGGCAGTTTAAAGAAAAAGCCCTTACCATTCGTAAAAGCTTAATTTATTATTCTCTGAAGAATCTTGTAAAATGGTCAAACTAGTTTAAACAAGTGAAGAGATCCTCTTAAAAAGTAAATTCCCATTCTGATATAGGCTTTGTAGTAGAATGGATATGTTTTAATCGTCCTTTTATAAAAGAACAGAGCCTGATTCCATTCCTTCTTCTTTTGATACAAAAGACCTACTTGATAAAGGACCCTCGCATGAGAAACTGGATCATTGGCAAAAACCGTGGGATGTTTTTCCAGAAGTCTCAAAGCTGAACCTAATCTGTTTGGTATCGCAGTACTCCTTCGCATCGCTGTATTTACTGTGTATCGCGAAAGAACCATAGGTATTATGTATATCTTCAAATTTTCATTTGCTGCAATTCTTATCCCAAGTTCGTAATTCTCTCCGAAGGTCATTGATTCATCGAAACCGCCAGAATTTAAAAACAATATTTTACTATAACACACACTTCCGGCGAGAAAAGTAGCTGTTACTCTATTATAAATTTTTTCCAGTTTCCGAGGTTTCCAAATTATTCTTTTGCCGTTTATCACTTTTTCCACTTCCCAGCATATTAGATCAAATTCTGGAAAAGAGATTTTGTGCAACATTTCAACCAGATTTGGTTTTACAGTATCATCTGAATCCAGAAAAATTATATACTTACCTTTTGATATTTTCGCTCCAATGTTTCTAGCGGCAGAAACCCCTTTGTTCTCCTGATAGAAATATGTGATGTTTTTGGTTTCGTTTAACTTTTTCACAACTAATTTAGTCTCATCTGTCGATCCATCATCTACAATGATGAGTTCCCAATTGCTGTAGGTTTGTAACTGGATACTTCGGATCGCTGCTGACAGAGTATCTGAGCGGTTGTAGGTGGGGATAATGAAGGAAATAAGGTCAGACATTTCCTCTTTCTAGAAGCTGTTTCATGCTGAGAGATTCAAATCCGTATCTTTCTCTACATTTCTTAAAATGGTCGAGCAACTGCCTCAGTTCATTCAGACTTTTTTCTGGTCTAGAACCAAAATTGTGAGGGTGCCACCATAGATGATATGTTTCCCTCTCTCTTGAAGCATAGGTCATTTCTGAAACTATTCTTTTTAATCTCAACTCATCAATATAGGAATTACTGGAGGGTGGCCGTAAAAATCTACTCGCCTTTTGGACCAAAACTCCCCTCTCCTCTGGATGACTTAATAAATAGGATTTGTCATTCAATCCAACATAAGCGTCAGCTGTTCTAAACACTCTTTTTAGTAATGCGTCATTCTGAGTATTTCTCCAGTACCAATTAACTGGATTAGACCGGACAGTTTTGATACCTTCTTCTCTGCAGATTTTAATATATTCCTCATTAAACTGGTTTCTTGGAAAAACAAGAGACGTCATTTCAATTTTCGATTTCTCAGCCATCTCTTTGGCCTTTTGAAGGTCAGCTTTAAATGCGGAAATTCCCTGTCCTTTTTCTTTACAATAGTAATGGGAATAAGTATGGGTCCCAATCTCTTGACCAGGGGTTTCATGAATTTGATTTACAATTTCAGGAGCAAATAACAATTCCTCGTTCTCTCTCGTCTGTGCGAGAATTCCGAAGGAATAGGCTGAAAATTTTTCTTCCTCATATTGAGGAATATCTGATGGAATATTACTGTTCCACTCATCCCAGTTGTGATTAAATAACATGCCCACAGTTGCCCAAGTACAAGAAATCTGATATTCCTCGAATAACTTTAGGATTTTAGGTATCGAATTCCGTGTGTGAATAAAATAAGCCTGATTGGACCGCCAATCTACTTTATCGAAAAGCCCCCATAAAAGTTCAAAATCTAAAGAAATAACTAGATTTCCTTTGTCACCGTTCATATTAATTTCTCGATTCTGAGTTACTATAAGCTGACCCCTGGCTCTTTTTGTAGAGGTTAACCTTCCTTAACTTCCCTAGCCTATCATACTTTTTCTGACCTAAAAAATAGAAAATAACAAAAAATAGGAAGTACATAACCATGGATTTCTGCCGCATTATTATGCCCAGATTTGACATCACAAAGGTCATTGCCAATGAGGAAAGAAAAAAAACTGTAAGGCTCATTTTAACAACTATAGGCGATTTTTTGAGGAATTTCAAAAACTTCTTATTTAGGATCTTTAAGAATAACAAAAGATAAATGAAATTCTCCAAGGATACAATAAGTCCCAGAATGCCGGGAGCATCAAAGAAAAGGGGGCGAAACCAAAACGTAAATAACTTTAATGGGAGAGGGTATTCCGTCATATTGACTCCTGAACCAGAATCGCTCAATTCCGCAGCACGATCTTCTGAAAAGTTTTCAAAATCTTCAATCAGATTTTCAGATTGCTCAAGTCCCACCATACTTAATATGGTGTCTTCGGCCAGTATAAGACCACCTATCATTGTGAAGTAAATTAGAAATTTTCTGCCAAATGATATTTTTTCACGTCCTGTCATATAACCTAATACCGTCCCAACCGCCACAAACAAAAAGACATGCGGGCGAATAAAATATATAATCAATGAGCCCATAATCAAAAATAACCATCTCTCTCTGGATTTTTTTAAGGCATATGCATACATCATCAGTCCCATGAATATAGGAGCACCTTTACCTAATGATGCAGTCCAAAAATGCATATTGGGTAAATAAAGAAGGAGTAAGAGCTGTCTCTTATACACATCTCCAGCCCACGAGACACTGAGCGATCTCGTATGCC
>CAMPJM010000445.1 GCA_946886805.1 uncultured Flammeovirgaceae bacterium
GATACGCTCAAAGCTTCGAGTAAAATAGCTATTGAAGGATTTGTCTCAAACGGAAACAATTCAAAAGCTTCCGACTTTTTTGGTGTAGCCAATGTTACCATTTATGATAAACCAAGCTTTTCCAGTACCCTTAAAACAAATGGTACCGTTCTTACTTATGAAGAACAGAACAAAGTATTGTTTCGAGGAAAAGTAAGTATTAGAGAGGGGGAGTTTGTTATAAAATTTATTGTGCCTAAAAACATCGATTATACTTTTGGAAAAGGTAAATTATCGATTTATGGATATGACGAAAAAAATGGTGAAGATGCACAATCTGATTCATCTGAAATAATAATAGGAGGAAGTGTAGCACCGTTAATTGATGAAGAACCTCCATTAATAACTTTATTTATGGACGATGAATCTTTTCAATCAGGCGACATGACCGGATCAAATACACTGCTCTTAGCTCGGTTGGAGGATGAAAGTGGCATTAGTATTTCGTCAAATGGACTTGATCAGAATCTATCAGCCACCATAAATCAAAATGAAAGCTTTATATTGAACGATTTTTTTGAGTCTGATATAGACAGTTACAAAACAGGATGGGTTTCATATCCGATAAACAACCTTGAAGAGGGACATTATGTCTTAGCTTTAAAAGCCTGGGACATAAACAGTAATTTTTCTGAAAAGTCAATTAAATTTATTGTTTCATCTGACGAAAAGATAGCCCTGCAAAATGTTTTAAACTTCCCTAACCCGTTTCACTTAAATACTACGTTTAGTATAAATCACAACAGAGCAGGAGACGACTTGGAGATTGCTGTTATAATATATTCTATGAAAGGAAATATTGTGAGGGAACTAAAAGCCATATTTAATAATAGTGTGGCTCATTTAAACGAGCTGGTTTGGGATGGTACAGGTTCAAATGGCGAGCAATTATCACAAGGAATATACGCTTATAAGGTTATTGTGCGTTCTCTTAAAGATCAGTCAAAAGCACAAGAATATCAGAGACTTGTAATAATTAATTAATAAATGTTTAATATTTAAACTAGCTTAGAATCATTTTATCATTAAATTTGAAAATTATAGCTAATCAATAAAGTTCCAATGAAAAAATATATCTTAATTGTTACTGTTTTATTTTTAGTTAATAAGGTTGAGTTCGCTCAAGGACAAAATTCTACAGATATTAGTACCCGTACAATCAATACAGCTGTACCCTTTCTAATTTTAACGCCCGACTCCCGGTCTGGCGGTTTGGGAAATACTGGTGTCGCTATAACGCCAGATGCCAATAGCATCCACTGGAACAATGCAAAATTAGCATTCATAGACACTCAATACGGTTTTTCTTTATCCTATACACCTTGGTTGGCCGAACTTATAAATGACATGAGCTTATCATATTTGTCAGGTTATTATAAAATATCCAATGAACAGGCAGTAGCAATATCAATGCGATATTTTGATCTTGGGGAAATTCAACTAACTGACGGGGTTGGAAACCCGCTAACAAATATCAACCCAAAGGAGTTTTCTTTTGACGGTACCTATTCACAAAAATTAAGCGAAAAATTAGGAATAGGGGTAACTGCCAGGTTTATTTACTCTGATATATCAGAAGATATTGGAACCTCCGACGCCTCACCAGGAACAAGTGTAGCAGCAGATATTGGTGTGTATTACAATAGCAACCCAGATTTTGTTGGTAATTTATCTAACATTGCATTTGGTGCTCACATCTCCAATATTGGGCGGAAATTAGGCTACAACGACAGAGATAATAGAGATTTTCTACCCACTAACCTAAGAATAGGTACAGCTTACACGACACATTTTGATCCTTATAATAAAATAACTTTTGCTGTCGATTTTAATAAATTATTGGTACCGACATTACCGGATTCTCTAAACGAAACTTCAATGTTGAGCGGGATTTTCAAATCGTTTACAGACGCGCCTAATGGATTTAGCGAAGAGGTGAAAGAAATCAGTGCTTCTGCGGGTGTCGAATATTGGTACAACGATTTATTTGCGGCAAGACTAGGATATTCTTACGAGCACCCTGATAAAGGGAGTTGGAAATATTTTACCGTTGGTTTAGGTTTTCGATATCAAGTATTCGGCGTAGATTTCGCCTACCTTGTTCCAACGGGTGAAGACAACCCGCTTGGAGAAACGCTTAGATTTTCTTTATTATTCAACTTTGAGGGCAATTCCGTTCCTGGCAATAACAATTAATACCAAACCTTTTTATGCTTGACAGGAAAACTGCACCGAAATTCCATAGGATAGATAAAATAAATATTCCCGCTGCCGATTATAAGGATTTGAATAATCAAATACCTGTTTATACTATTTCGGCTGGCAAGCAACCTGTCGTACGAATTGAGCTAATATTTAAAGCAGGTAGCTGGTATGAGAAAGCTCCTGGATCCAGCTATTTTGCCACTAAAATGTTAAGTGAAGGTAACCTTCGTTTAAATTCTGCACAGATTTCGAATGAAATTGAAAAGTTCGGTGCACACCTGGATTTAAATTCAACTTTAGATTTTGTAGTTATCACGCTTGAGTGCCTAACAAAACATCTTCCTAACCTTCTTCCCTTACTATTCGAACTCCTTTATACTCCCACATTTCCGGAGGATGAATTCACAATCTTAAAAAACATTAAGTCGCAGCAGATAAGGGTAAATAAAGAGAAAACAAGCATACTAGCCTCTATTAAATTTAGAGAAATCCTATTTGGAAAAAATCATCCTTATGGAAAGGATTTAACCGTTAAGGACATCGACAACCTCAGCATTTCTGACGTTAAAGAATTTTATAATGATTATTTTAAAGGTGATTTTGAAATAATAGTATCAGGGAAACCATCCGCTGACACTTATTCATTATTAAACGAGTATTTCGGAAAAAATCCAATAGTACAAAAAAAGGAAACTGATTCTTCACAGATTCTTGATTCTTCTAAGGAGAAGATTACAATAGTTGACAAAAAGAAAAATATTCAGTCTTCTATTCGTTTAGGGAAAAAGTTGTTTAAGAAAACGCATCCTGACATAATAGACGTATTGGTGCTAAGTGAGATTCTTGGCGGTTATTTCGGTTCCCGTTTGATGAAAAACATTCGGGAAGAAAAAGGATATACCTATGGGATTTCCTCATCTCTAATTACGCTAAAAAATGAAGGCTTTTTCATTATCGGAACCGATGTAAATAAGGAAAACACGCAAAATACTATAGATGAAATTCTAAAAGAAATTGAAGTTCTACAGACTACGCTTGTCCCAAAAGAAGAACTTGAAAATGTAAAAAACTATATGATAGGAAGTTTTCTTTCTGACATTAACACTCCATTTGCCCTTTCTGATAAGTTTAAATCTGTTCACCTAAATGGAATGGATTACGACTATTATGCCAAATACATTGAAAGAATAAATAATATTACTGCTGAGGAAATAAAAGCTGTAGCAATTAAATACCTGGACAGAGATTCTCTTAGTACTGTAGTGGTTGGCGGGGTGTAGCTAAAATTAGTAGATTAGTTCTAATATTTGTTTCAACTTCTCGTTGTTAGCGATTTTAGCTATGTTCAGATCGTTCATATCTAAATCTAAATTTTTAACAACTATCCTTATTTTGAACGCCTAAACACCTGACAGATTTCAAAAAGCTGCCAAATGTAAAGCTTTGGGAATTAAAGAAAATTAATCAAGCAAAGTTAATAATTCTAGCGATTGATGACATCTTCGCCCCGCCAATCAGAAAATAGTTTCGATGTATTGCCTAAGTTTAAATTAGCATAACTTAAGCTATAAAGAGGCATGCCTGCTCGGTCATCAAGACTAATACCGTATTCATAACAATTGGTACATTAAAAAAAGCTTCGTCAAGCAGCTTCTTAGTTTAATGTCATGTCATGTTCCTGGAAGGAAGGATGCGGCCACTTTAGACTCGCTTTATTCAAGCACTCTGAGGTAGAGCTTGCCTAAGTGCTTTATTGTGGCCGCAGTTCTCTTGTCTGAACCAGGATTCGCAGGATTAATGGACTCTCTTGATTTCTGTGCTTGTGGCGTCCTGGCCTGTGTAGATTTGGCCTGGCCGAATCATTACGAGGGGAACCCAAAAAGATACCAGGTGTCCCCAGAAATGTTGCTTGATCCGTAAAATCGGGTTTTGAGTGCACAAATGGGGTTCACGGCCCAGGAGGGAAAGGTTTTACGTTGACCGGCAAAGCTAATGATAAGGTAGGATTGATTTTTTTTAGGACTTAAAAAAGGAATGATGGGGTTATGTCCCCAAAAGCCGCACCCTCCCCCCAAAAAAAGGCACAAAAAAACCCCCACATTTCTGCAGGGGCTTTTAAAAGGATCGGCGACGACTTACTCTCCCACCAGTGACGGCA
>CAMPJM010000446.1 GCA_946886805.1 uncultured Flammeovirgaceae bacterium
ATTTTTAACAAATCATTACAATTATTTTCAATAGTAAATAAACACATATGCGAAATTTCTTTTTTCAAAATCTGTTGTTTCTTTTGGTTTGCTTGTCCTGTTCTAGTAGAACTGACAAATCTCGGGGAGAAACAACAGCAGAAGTTAAGGATGAAAACTTAATCAGTAAAGTTGAACCGACACCTGAATGGACTGCTTTGTTCAATAGAACCTCAGACTGGTTTGGTGGGGATGGCATTTTCGCTATTCCGTTATCGGGAACAGATAATCAGGATTCCGAAGACAGTATATTATTTGTTTTTAGTGATACCATGATAGGGGAAATAGAGAATGGTGAGCTTCAACAGGATTATGTGATGGTGAATAATTCAATGGCTATTCTTAAAGGCAAAGAAGCAGCGGTAGAAAATATTGACTTTTTTATGAATAGGGAAGGAGATAAATATGCTGCCTATTTTATACCGCAAACTCCTGCCACCAAACCGGAGGATTACTATTGGTTAGGAGATGGATTTGTGAATAAGCAAAAAGGAGGAGATATCTATTTGTTTGCCTACAGGATAAGAAATACGCATGATGAATCCCAGTTTCCGTTCCAGGAAGTGGGCAATTCACTACTTATTATAGAACGAGGGAAGCAATTTCCTTTTGAGGCTACAAGGCAGTTGGACATTCCATTCTTTTCCACAGAGAACGACTCAGCCTACATCTCTTTTGGAGTAGGTTTATTGCCTAATTCTCCTGAAGCAGGTGTTTCCACCGGAGATGGCTTCCTGTATGTTTATGGTGTGCAAGGGCGGGCTAAAAAACTGGTGGCAGCACGTATAAAGCCAGAAAATATTGAAGATTTTGATACCTGGGAGTTTTATAATGGATCAGACTGGTCACGTGAAATAGCCGAAATAGCTGCAATCAGTGACAGCGTATCCAATGAATTAAGTGTGGTGCCCATAGCTGATAACCAATATGCACTGATCTACCAATATGGGGGAATATATCCGGAAATCTGCATGCAGGTGGGACCCTCACCCGTTGGGCCTTTTGGTCCTCGTAAAGTAATTTACAATACACAGGATGACATCGATGATCCGGATCTTTTTACCTATAATGCCAAAGCACATCCTGCAATTTCGAAGCCAGGGGAGCTATTAGTAAGCTACAATGTTAACAGCTTTAAATTTTTCGATGTAATAGAAAGTAAGCCAAATCTTTATAGACCCAGATTTATCAGGGTGGTGTTCAAAGAAAATTAGAAACATGAAATTCTCGATGCAGCGTAAAAAAATATTTCATTTATCAGTGATGCTGAGCTTATGTCTTTTTACCATTCCTTCTATGGCTGACGTGAGATTACCAAAAATATTCGAAAGCAATATGGTATTACAGCGGGACAAGCCTGTTAATGTCTGGGGATGGGCTTCTCCCGGTGAAGCTATCACTATAAAACTTAATGATCAGTCGGTATCAGGGAAAGCTGATAGAAATGGGGAGTGGAAGGTAAGCCTTCCTGCTTTAAAAGCAGGAGGTCCTTATGAAATGTTGATATCAGGTAAAAATGAAATTATCCTTTCCAATATTTTGATCGGCGATGTATGGATTTGTGGCGGACAGTCCAATATGCAATGGCGGTTAGACCAGACAGGTTTTCAGGAGGAAGATTCAGCATGGCTTCAAAAAGCACCCATCAGGCTCTTTACGGTGCATACGGATATGGACTATATGCCAAAGGAAGATTTAACAGGCTCGGGATGGAAAACCCTAAGCAAAGAAAATATTAATGAATTCTCAGCAGTTGCTTATCACTTTGGAAAATATATTAACCAGCAACTGGATGTTCCTATTGGCCTGATAAGTGATAATCTTGGAGCAACTTCCATAGAAACATGGATGAGCAATGAGGCGTTAATGGGTTTTCCTCAATTTGAAAAAGTGATAGGAAATATTGTTAAAGAAGGAAAAAGTTTTTCAGAGCTCCATTCTGATTTTGAGAAAAAAAAATCCAAGTGGTATGATAAGCATTATTTCCAAGGTAGGGGAGTAGAGGAGCAATGGTACAAACCCGATACAGATGTTTCGAAATGGAAAGCTATCAAAGTAGCAGGAAATACCTGGGAGGGTGAACCTGAATTACAAAATCACGATGGAGCAGTTTGGTTCAGGACATCTTTTGATTTACCGGAAGGCTATTCTCAGGACACTTTTCATCTTGGGCTCTTACAAATAGATGACTATGACATTGTCTGGGTGAACGGGATAAAAGTAGGAGAAACCTACGGCAGGCATAATCATAGAAACTATACAGTTGCTACTGACTTATTAAAGCCAAAGAATAATGTGTTGACTATTAGGGTTTTTGACATTGGCGGAATAGGTGGTTTCACCACAAATGCTTTTTGGGGGAATGATATCCTTTGGGGAGACTGGCTTTATAAAAAAGGTTTGTTAATTCCAGCTTCAAATAAATTCCCTGCAGTTAAATTGCCGAATGCTACGCCTTTTTCTTCACCCACTGTGCTATACAATGCCAACATCGCACCACTTACTCCTATGGCAATAAAAGGGGTGATATGGTACCAGGGAGAATCAAATGCTGAGAGAGCATATGAGTACCGGGAGCTATTTCCTTCTTTGATTAAGGATTGGAGAAAACAGTTTAACCAGGGAGACTTTCCTTTCCTTTTTGTTCAGCTTGCCAATTATATGGAAGAGTCGCAAATTCCTAAAGAGGATAACTGGGCAGAATTAAGGGAAGCACAGGCTATGGCATTAACCCTTACAAATACGGGTATGGCTGCCGCTATAGATATTGGAGAAGCTAACGATATTCATCCCAAAAACAAAGCAGCAGTAGGGAAAAGACTTGGACTTGCAGCCATGAAGGTGGCATATGGTAAAAATATAGTTTACACGGGCCCTACGTTTAAAAGTATGGAAATCCAAGACAACGCTGTTGTTTTAAAATTTGATAATATCGGAAGTGGGTTAAAGACAACAGATAAACATGGCTATATAAGAGGCTTTCAAGTTGCGGGAAGTGATAAAAAATTTTATTGGGCGAAAGCAAGTATAGAAGGAGAGACGGTTATAATAAGATCAAAAATGGTTGAAAATCCCGTTGCTGTAAGATACGCGTGGAGTAGTAACCCTGGTCTGTTGGATCTTTATAATAAAGAAGGACTCCCGGCAATACCTTTTAGAACCGATGCCTGGGATGGCATTACTAAAGGTGTGCTTTTTGAAGACGTTACGAGGTTTTAAGTGAGCCAATGATTAGCGGAATTTTTACCTTTTGAAGCTGCGAAAGCCTTCGTGGTGACAAAATGGGATGCTGCGAAACTTGAGTTATTACTATTGATTTCAGATGGTTTCATAATATAAAAATACGGAATCGAAATATACAATGACATTAGTATATAAATTTGTTTTTACCGGTGAAGCTTTTACTTTTACTGGATTATTAACAAAAAAATGGCTATAGAGACAAATATCGATCAAATACAGTTTAACATAGATCACAGCAGTCCGATTCCTTTGCATGTGCAGGTTGAAGAATTAATGAGAAAGCTTATTGCGGATCCACAGTATCAAAATGGCAAATTGTTGCCAAAAGAAGTGGAATTAGCTAAAATATTAGGAATATCCCGGAATACGATTCGTCAGGCTACCAATAAGCTGGAACATGAAAATCTGCTGGTACGAAAGAAAGGCGTAGGAACAAGGGCAATCAAGCATACGGTGAGCACCAAGCTGGCTAATTGGCTGAGCTTTAGTACCGAGATGCATAACAAAGGAATGGAGTTTGTCAATTATGATGTAAAGGTAAATTGGGTAAAAGCTGATGGAGACGTTGCGGCTATGCTTCACATTGAAGAAGGAAAGGAAGTCTTAAAAATGGAAAGATTACGAGGATTGGATAAGGGGCCTTTTGTGCATTTTGTTTCCTATTTCCATCCCCGTGTAGGCTTAACAGGAAATGAAGATTTCTCCAGGCATTTGTATGAAATCTTGGAACAGGATTATGCAACTGTCCCTTCAGTATCAAAGGAGAAAATAAGTGCTATTGCTGCGAATAGTTTAATGGCAAGTAAACTGAATATAAAAAAGGGAGACCCATTATTGTTCAGAAAGAGGATAGTATGCGATCCTGGAGATCGTCCCATTGAATATAATTTGGGCTACTATCGTGCTGATAGTTTTACCTATGAGATTGATATTAAACGTTAGCAACTACCATTGCACTTAGCTTCGGTTTTCCTCTGCATGGAGTCTTTTTCATTATTTAATCCGGGGTCGGGAAATCTATAAAATTTCGTTACTCCTTTAGCATGTCCACAATATCATTAAATATTAAATCCACCCATTCTGTATACATTTTTCCTGAGGGGTGAAGGCCATCGCTGG
>CAMPJM010000447.1 GCA_946886805.1 uncultured Flammeovirgaceae bacterium
GGTTCTGCCATTCTTCCTACTCCATGCAGCCCACTTGCCAATTCTCCTTCTACCGCATCTATAATTTTATTGCCATACTTCTGTACTTGCTGTAAATTCTCAATTGTGGAAGGGTGCTTATACATGTCCAGATCCATGGCTGGAGCTATAAAAACCGGGCATCTCGCCGATAAATAAGTAGCGGTGAGCAGATTGTCACACAGCCCATGTGCAAATTTTGCTAAGGTATTGGCACTTGCCGGGGCTATAACCATCAGATCGGCCCAAAGTCCCAGGTCTACATGGTTATTCCACGTTCCATTTTCATCACTGACGAATTGGCTATAAACAGGCTTTTTGGATAATGTAGATAGTGTTAAGGGGCTTATAAAAGCAGAAGCAGAGGCTGTTACAATTACTTGTACCTCTGCTTCTGCTTTTACCAATAATCTAATAAGCATCGCCGCCTTGTAAGCTGCAATGCTTCCACATACTCCTAATAAAACTTTTTTACCCTGGAGCAAATTTTTTTGTTTAATATCGACCTTACTAAATAAAAAAATAATTTTATCAAAGATGCGTTAGCGGTAGAAGTATTGTGTCTAATACCTTCTGTCTAACATCTATAGTCTATTATCTCCTATCTCACATCTACTGTCTAATATCTACAGTCTAATAGACTATTCGTTTTCAGGATCAGGTCTTCTGAACATAACCTCATCAGCCAAAAATTCATCAATAGCTACATTGGTAGGCTTTGGCATTCTCTCGTAAAATCTTGAGATCTCAATTTGTTCTCTGTTTTCAAATATTTCTTCTAAATTGTCCACAGTAGAAGCAAATTCAGCCAGCTTACTATTTAATTCATCCTTCATTTTTGATGAAATCTGCCTTGCTCTTTTTGAGATCACAGCCACAGATTCGTAAATGTTGCCAGTAGGGTTTGCTAATTTGTCAACATCTCTGGTGGTAATGGAGGCATTTGAAGCTTGTATATTTTGCATATCTATATAACGTTATTATAAATTATTCTCTTTTAGTTTATTAATATTTTCAAGGCTGCTTACATACATTTGCTCGGCCTCCTCGGCATATTCACTTTCCGGAAACGTGTCAATAAAATCTTTGTAGTAATCAACTGTTTTAGTAAACCTTTCCGTTTGTTTTCTTAGGGTACTGTTTTTAGCATAATTAAATTGTACCTGAACTTTAAGATACTTTAATTCTTCTAATTTGTTTGATCCGGGAAAGTCATCTTCAAAATTTTCGTATGCGATCAAAGCTGCTTCATACCTATCCAGTTTTTGGTATAATTTAGCATTCTCAAAAGCCTTCAGCTCAAGTTTAGCCTGAAGTGCATCTATAATTTTTGTAGCATCATCCCTGTATTCACTTTCAGGGTACTTGTTAATAAAAGCTTGCATCGCCTGCATCGCCTCATATGTACTTGTCTGGTCAAGGTCTACCACCGGTGAAGTAAGGTACAAAGAATACGCATGCATATACATGGCCTCTTCTGCCAATTCACTTCGGGAGTAAGTTTCAATGAAACTTTGGAAATAATGGGCGCTTAAAATATATTGCTTTTGATAGTAATGAGAATAGGCATAAAAAAACTGCGCTTTTTCGGCCTCTTTACTCCCTCTGATTAATGGCAAGACTTCTTCAAAAAGAACAGAAGCCTTATAATAATCTCCTTTTTCTCCTCTTTCGTAATAATCGATGGCTGCTTCATACTTTACTTTCCAATCATCGCTTTTTTGTATTTTCCTGAACTTACTGCAGGAAGAAGTAGCGATTATTAAGATAGCAAGGATTAAAAGATTGAAAGTTTTCATTTTTGACATAAGGGTGCAAATATAGCGCAGGTTTAGTTAAAATGCAAAAGCAAAATTTGGGTAGGGGCGATCCTTGCGGTCGCCCTATTTATCATTTTGACGGTCGCCTATTATCGTTTAATGAGTTGCCCAAATATCGTATACTCGGTCATCCAAATATCGTGCCGATCGGTCGCCGAATTATCGTTTTAATCGGTCGTTCTAATATCATTTTGGATAAAAGAAAGGTAGCAAATTTAGTCGCAGATGTAGTGTTCAACAAACCAGAGAATAGTCGTTACCTCTTAATAACGAACTTTTTGGTTATTAAATTTTGATTGTCAATGCTTAGGGTATAGAAATAAACACCTGGATTAAAGCTTTGGGTGTAAATCTTAAGCTTGTTGTCATATTCGTTTAATGCATATTCCCCCACAACACTGCCTAAAACGTTATGCAAAATTATTTTGGGTTTAATAGAAGGGTTTTTGACAGAGAAGTCAAATAAAGCAAGTTCGTTAATAGGGTTTGGGTAAATATTGCTTACCGAAATATCATCATTGAAAAACAACAGTCCATTTGATTCCAGAGGCTCTACCTGGTAATTAATGGTAGTGCAAATTTTATCTTTAGCATCAGCAGCATTAATAAAGCAATAAGTAATTTGGGAGTTAGACTTGCCAACACCTGCCCTTAGTATACTTTTGAAACCGTCATATATTTCGCCCGGTCGTATGGTTTTTGATCCTGTAGAAACATCAGTTGAAGGGGAAAAGCAATTTTTACCTAAACAGAAATAACTTTCCTCGCCATTAGAAATATTATTAACCGTTCTTTGGATGATAATTTCGATGGGTTTTAAAGTGACGTTTTTTATTGAAACGTGTGCTTCAATGTCGCTTCCTATTTTACCAAAAACATTATTGGAAGAATTCATTACGCGCAGGCTTTGAGCTTGAGAAATGCTCAATAAGACGCAAAAAAATACCGTTAAAGAAAAGCCTCGCATTTAGTTCTAGGTAAAAGTTTTTTCCAATAATTATGAAAGTTTTGTTAGAATTGTAAAATTAAACAAAGTTTCTAATGAAACAGAATATTAAGATATTAATTTATTGTTAAAAGTACTAATTCTCCATCTGATATTATTTCTGTTTATTAATAAATCAGAATAAAATATAAAATGTTTTATAAACGTTTATTTTTTTTGCTTTTCTGATCGTTGGTCTTCATTCATTCCCAAAGGTTCAATTTCGAGAGGTACCAAAGTGCTGTCGATTTCTTTTTTATTTGATAGCACGTCCATTTTGTCTGGCCGTTCCTCTTCTCTCCATTCAAAGTTCCCCAAGCGCGTGTCAGGTTCAAGGATTTCGTGTGGAGGAAAAAAGGAAGCGTCGGGATTGGTATAAAAAGATATCGTATGGATCTGGGCGTCCTTAAATTTGATGAGCATATTGCTACAGATAATTTTATTCATGCCGACCATAACGGTGTCATCTTCCAGCGCATAATATATGCTTTCTCCATTTCCGATTACATCTACTTTATCGATTTTACTGTCTTTGAAATGAGCAATCATGTCCCGGCCTTTAATCTGATTAAAGTTATTGATAGTATCTTGCGAAACCACAAAGGAGTTTCCGGTGCTATTCATCTTGTTTACAGCATTATTGATAATTTCGATATTGATAGAATCTGCGGTGATTTGGTTGTCGTCCGACCAAAGTATAGGATCTTCGTACAAATATAGAATCGAATCGAGATTATGATAGGCAAGGGAGTCTGCCTTCCCTTGTAAATTTGTTTTGAAGATTTTTACATTATTGTATGCGAGAATCCTTTTATTGGCAGGTATCGAATCTTCTATTGACACAAGCGTGTCAGCGGAAAGATATAATGTGTCAAGACTTACTTCTTTTTTCATTAATGCATTTCCATAAACCTTAATCAGCCCCTCGTTTTTCCAATAGCGTCCAAAGTCTCCATAAATAATAATATTATCGTCTTTAGAAACCATTTCTACATTTGTAGTGGCTGTATAGAACTTTTTTATATCATCAAAAAACAATTCATCGCCTTTTAAAATATAATCTTCGGTTTCTATTTCGCTTACCTGAAATAGCGATTGTTTCTGCTGCGTATCATATTCAAGGCCTTCTCTCGCATTTAAAACGGTACCATCGTTGGTAATTACTTTGGTTGGCCCTTTGGTGTATGCTATTTGTGAAATGGTATTATACTGTAAAGTATCTGATTCTAAAGTGTATTCAGGGCTTACCAAAATCACACTGTCTTTGAAAGAGGCAAATTTAATATCAGTTTCATAATAGCCTTTTACGCTGGTAAGCCTGTTTTCTTCATTTACTAATTCACCTCCGTTAAAATAATAGGCAAGCTTATCCTGCATATCATAATCCATAAAATCGGTATGTATGGTCATAGATGGGTCTTTATACACCACGTTTTCCCTAAGTTGGGCAAGTTTTATGTTTCCATCATAAATGAGCTTATTACCGGTAATCGTTATCGTGTCCCCCTCGAGTATTTTTACATGGCCATAAACCTCAACTATATTTCTATCCTTAAAATAGTAAACAGAAT
>CAMPJM010000448.1 GCA_946886805.1 uncultured Flammeovirgaceae bacterium
AAAAACGACCACATTCCTAAACATGAAAAGAAGCGAATTTATCAAAAGCAGCTTTTTAGCTGGCATTGCATTATCTACCGGATCAGCTACATTTGCTAATACCTCAAAAAGCAATAAACCTGCTAAAACCTTTACCCTCAATTACGCCCCACATCAGGGAATGTTCGAGAACCATGCCGGACCAAGCTTTCTCGATCAAATAAAATTTATGCATGAGCATGGTTTCCGTGGAATAGAGGACAATGGTATGCTGGGAAGAAGCAAAGAGGAGCAAAAACAAATAGGGGATCTACTTGCAAAATTGGACATGCGAATGGGTGTGTTTGTAATAGATGGCGGTGATAATTGGAAAACTTCTTTGACAACAGGAAAAAAGGAATTCGTCGACAATTTCCTGAAAACTTGCGAGACTTCTGTAGAAGTTGCCAAAAGATGCAATGCTAAATGGCTTACCGTTGTTCCCGGCTTTTACGACAGGGACAGGCCCATCGGATTACAAACATCTAACGTCATAGAAGCCCTACGGCAAGGAGCAGAAATTTTGGAGCCCCATGGATTGATTATGGTATTAGAGCCTTTGTCTGATACACCCGATCTATTCTTAAGATATTCGGACCAGACCTATATGATTTGTAAGGCCGTCGACAGTCCGTCCTGTAAAATCCTTTACGACATCTATCACATGCAAAGAAACGAAGGCAATCTGATCCCAAATATTGACAAATGCTGGGACGAAATAGCCTATGTCCAAATAGGGGACAATCCCGGAAGAAAAGAACCCACCACCGGGGAAATAAATTACAAGAACGTGTTCAAACATATTTACGACAAAGGCTACCGGGGAATTATGGGAATGGAACACGGCTTGTCCATGAAGGGAAAAGAAGGTGAGCTAAGACTGATTGAAGCTTATAGAGAAACAGATGTGGCTTAATTATTCGGCGGTTTAACGTCTAATACATGATTGAGCGATGACATCCCTTTATTCTAATCACTCCATTATATAAGGTACGGAGCAGATTAATAAAATGAAGGGATGTCATCGCTATTTTTTTATATCACCTTTGTCTTCCCGGGAATAGGATGCGGATAGAAACCATCTTCTCCTGGCAAAATTTTTGGCTTTGCATCCCAAGCCAATGTTTCAGGCATCAAACTGATATCACTGTTTAAGGCTTCGTCCCATTTAATAATTTTACCAGAATAGGTGGCATATCGGCCTAAAAGAGATGTCATAGTGCTTTTTGCCGCATTTTCCGCATCCTCAAATTTAAAATCCCCGGCACTAATAGCTGCAAATAACTCATCGTGTTCTGTTTGATATGGGTTAGGATCTCCTTTTCCAGCATGGTTATAAATTTCCTTTCCACTGTAATCCCACAGTTTACCGTCATTATTTGCCGATAAATATGCCCGGCCTTTGGTACCCTGGAAACTCTCATCTACCCTATTCTCTGTTCCTTCATAGTGCCTGCATTGGCTTTGTAAAACAGTACCATCTTCATAAATAAATTCTACCGTATGATTGTCAAAGATTTCCCCATATTCTTTACCGGTTCTTAAGAAACGGCTTCCTGTACCCATTGCCGAAACAGGATAACTTCCTTTTACCCAGTTAGCAATATCTATATTGTGCACATGTTGTTCGGTAATATGATCTCCGCAAAGCCAGTTGAAATAATACCAGTTGCGCATTTGATATTCCATTTCGGTTTGATCAGCCTCTCTTGGCCTCACCCATACCCCGCCACTGTTCCAGTAAACCTGACCAGATACAACATCACCAATTGCTCCGTCCTGAATTCTTTTGATCGTTTCTCTATAATTTTTTTGATAATGGCGTTGTAAACCCACCACCACATTCAGCTTCTTTTTTCTGGCTTCTTCCGCAACTTCCAAAACCTTTCTTATACCCGGAGAATCCGTAGCCACAGGCTTTTCCATGAAAACATGCTTATTTTGCTTTATCGCTTCTTCAAAATGAGCGGGTCTGAAGCCTGGGGGCGTTGCCAACAAAACAACATCAGCTTCTGCAATGGCTTTTTTAAACCCGTCGAATCCAACAAATTTCTTATCCTCAGCAACGTCTACTTTGGCTTTTCCATATTTCCCGAAAAGTGCTTTATAACTATCGTCAAGCCGGTCGCGGAAAGCATCTGCCATCGCTACCAGTTTTATATTATACTTTGTGTCCAATGCCTGAAAGGCCGCTCCAGTGCCTCTTCCACCACAACCAACAAGGGCAATTTTTATGGTATCATTACCTGCAGCATAGGCACCTGCCAGAGGGAAAGTGCTTAGCAAAGTTCCTCCTGCCAACAAAGCGGAAGTTTTCAAAAAATCCCTCCGAGGGTTTAAAACAATCTTTTCTTTCTTATTTTTCATTTTTTGAATGTTTAGTTAATAACCATAATCAGGAATAGGCTCCTGATTTAAATATGCATCAATTTCTTCTTGAGAAGGTGTTTCAAAAGGACGAACAAGTCTAAAACCCACAAACGGAGCTTCCGGCAACCACCAGTTGCTCTTTGGGATTTGAGGGTCTATTCTTTTCCATTCAGGGTCAGAAGGCTTTCTATTTGCCGATCGAAGTTCCTCAGCTGTATCTTCAAAGGAACCTCCACGTAAGGTATGGGGATACAATTTTACCGGAACCGCCACCGGGTCCGCAGCCAGCGAATCTTCAAATTTTTGATAAAAATCGGGAATATATTGGTCTATTGTCCACTCGCAAACGTTTCCATATACATCATATAAGCCCCATTTATTTGGCTCTTTAGTTCCAACCGGGTGTGTTTCTCCATTGCTATTTTTAGAATACCATGCAAACGTCGCTAATTTCTCTGGATCATCATCAAAAAAATAAGCAGCCTTGCTCCCTGCCCTCACCGCATATTCCCATTCTGCTTCTGTTGGCAAGCGATAAAAGACGCCTGTCCTTACGTATAGCCATTTGCAAAATTGTATAGCCGCGTATTGCGTCATACCAACAGCAGGATGATTGTGTTTGCCCATTCCAAACGTCATATCCAAATAAGGTTTTGTCGGTCGGGAAATGGCATCTACCCCTGCATCTTCAAGTTCTTTATTTTGGCTGATTTCAAAATCCTCGTAGACAAAAGGTTCAAAAAGATCCCACGTTACCTCAAATTTACCCATCCAAAAGGGGCTTAATTTCACCTCATGTTGAGGCCGTTCATCTTCAGACCCTTCTTTTTCCGACTCCGAACTTCCCATCATAAACGCTCCTTCGGGAATGGCAACCATGTTAAATTCCAAAGCCATCCCAGGAATTTTCTGTGAATAGGAAGAAAAATCTTCTGACTGTGCTCTGGCAAAATTATTTATAAATACCAGGCTAATAATTGTGAAAAACAAAGATTTATATAAGCGGTGTGATAAAAAGAATTTATTCATTTAAACTAAACAGAACTACGGATGGATGATTTAATAATGCTTTACAGTATTCCCTTGTGTAAAAAATCTTCAATATATTTAGACATTGACTTCTAATTTTGCCTCATCATCCACTGACAAGAGAGGATTAAATGGCCAACTCCAACTATTTATTAAAATTAAACATTTCACACAATGGCTCATTATTTTTATATCGACTAAATTAAATAAAACAATTCATAATCCTAAAAATTTCTAGCCCTATTCTCTTACCAAAAAAATATTAAACAAAAAGAAACTTAGGAGATTTCATGTTAAAATGAAAGAAGGCTATTGTATTTGCACTATTTTTGCAGAACGACATGGGATTTGTAATAATTAGCTCAATGTGTGAACTCAAATTCAGTAATTAAAAATTAATGTAAATCGTCCACACAAGGGGTTCAGTTAGCATTCTCTTACTATGGCAATCCAGTAAATTTTTTATAATGAACAATGATCCTGAATTAAGCGGAAAATATCTGGGAACAATCACCCAGGACTTTGTAATTGTATCTGAGACTTTAAAGGAAACTTCTTACCAGATCAGAAAGAGAGGTTTTTCAGACTACCCTATTTTCCCTATTTCAAAGACAGAGCTCCCCGTTGGACAGCTTCTGATTGCTAAACTCGAATTAGCAACTAATTGGAATTATTATGTCACCTATCTGGATGAGTTTGTTCAAAGGAAAATCGTTGATCCTGAAAAAGTAGACGATTTCCACCAGGTTTATAAAAACCCTGATGAATTCTGCTGCCTTTTTGTGGTGGACAATGACTTCACAAAGTTTATGTTTATCCCTTATCCCGAGGACTAGACGTTAGATATTAGACTGTAGATTCTAGACTGGAGACGTTAGATTGGAGATGTTGGACTGGAGATTCTAGATTGAAATGGAAGTTAGAGATTGGAAAATAGAAAATAGAAATAGAAAAGGAAATC
>CAMPJM010000449.1 GCA_946886805.1 uncultured Flammeovirgaceae bacterium
AGGGGGATGTCAGTGTGGTATTTCGTACAGAACTGCCGGAGATCTTTACCCTCTCTGATCAGGATTACGAAGCCTTTCACCAAACATGGGTAAAAGCGATCAAGGGCCTGCCGAACCATTCTGTTTTCCATAAACAGGATTGGTTCCTGGACAGCAGTTATAGGCCTGAGTTTACAAAGGAAGACAACAGTTTCTTATCGCGGAGCAGTGAAAGTTTTTTTAACGAACGCCAATTTCTAAAGCATACCTGTTATATCATATTGACTAAAAAACCAGCAGGCAGAAAATTAGGTAGTTCAATCCTTTCTAACCTGTTACGGAGGTCCATCGTTCCTGAGGAAATATTGAAGCCTCAGGCCTTGCAAGACTTTTTTGGCAGCGTTGGGCAATTCAAGCGTATCCTCGAAGACAGTGGTTTTGCTAGGTTAACCCGTCTCAAGGATGCTGACCTTCAAAGCCATAGTCGAAAGTTGGGGTTGATAGAGCGTTATTGTTATTTATCTCAGCGAGAGGTCCCTTTTTTAATCAAGGACATTGAATTTAAAGAAGGCTTAAAGATCGGTGATCAACATTGTCAACTTTACACCTTGGGTGACGCTGCCGACTTGCCTGCGCTATGTGGATCAAGAATAAATTACGACAAGTATTCCACCGACAAATCGAAGTTCGGTATCGGTTTTGCTTCAACATTAGGGCAGCTTTTACCCTGTAACCATATTTACAATCAATTTATTTTTATTGGGGATGCACAAAAAACCATTCAGCACCTCGAAAACAAGCGGTTGCGGTTACAGTCCCTTTCGGCTTACAGCAGGGAAAACATGATCTCGCATGATGCCACAAATGAATTTCTGAACGAGGCCATTGGCCAGCAACGCTTGCCGGTGAAGGCACATTTCAATGTGATGGTATGGACAGATGTGAAAGGGGAACTCAGGGATTTAAAAAACATGGTTTCTTCGGCACTGGCACAGATGGATGCTGCCGCTAAACAGGAGACGGTCGGTGCTGCCCAAATATACTGGGCGGGAATTCCGGGAAATGAGGCAGATTTTCCAATGAACGACACCTTCGATACGTTCACAGAACAAGCCGCGTGCTTTCTAAACCTGGAGACAAACTACCGCTCCTCAACGAGCCCGATCGGTATCAGGCTGGGGGATCGCCTGACCGGTAAACCTGTACATGTGGATATAAGCGATGAGCCCGTGAAGAAAGGCATCTGCACAAACCGTAATAAATTTATTTTGGGCCCGAGTGGAAGTGGTAAGTCCTTTTTTACCAACCATATGGTCAGGAGCTATTATGAACAAGGGACACATGTTGTGCTGGTGGACGTAGGGCACAGCTACAAAGGACTATGTGATCTGGTAAACGGCTATTACTTCACCTATGATGAAAAGAACCCCATCCGGTTCAACCCTTTTTACATTGGCGACGGAGATAACCTGGATACCGAAAAAAAAGAAAGCATTAAAACGTTGTTGCTGGCACTCTGGAAAAAAGACAACGAAACCTTTAAACGTTCGGAATACGTGGCCTTGTCCAACGCCCTTCAGCTTTATTATGAAAAACTGGACAATAATCCTGACTTGTTCCCTTGCTTTAACAGTTTTTATGATTTTCTATCCCATGAATTTGTGGAGTTGCTTGAAAAAGATAAAGTAAAGGAAAAGGATTTTGATATCAGCAATTTTCTGTACGTACTGCGCCCTTATTACAAGGACGGGGAATTTGGCTACCTACTGAATGCAACAGAAAACCTGGACCTGCTCAAGGAGCGCTTTATCGTTTTTGAGCTGGACAATATCAAAGACCACCAGATCCTCTTTCCCGTGGTGACGATCATTATTATGGAGGTCTTTATCAGCAAAATGCGTAAGCTTCAGGGTGTCCGTAAAATGATATTGATCGAAGAAGCCTGGAAAGCGATTGCCAAAGAAGGAATGGCAGAATATATCAAATACCTTTTCAAAACCGTGCGCAAGTTCTTTGGGGAAGCCGTTGTTGTCACCCAGGAAGTGGAGGATATTATCAGTTCCCCGGTTGTAAAGCAAGCGATCATCAATAACAGTGATTGCAAGATACTCCTTGACCAATCAAAGTACCAGAACAAGTTTGAACAGATACAGGAACTCCTTGGCCTGACAGAAAAGGAAAAAGCCTTGGTGTTGTCGGTCAACAAGGCTAACGACCCTTCAAAAAAGTACAAGGAAGTTTTCATAAGCCTGGGCGGTATGCTGTCCAAAGTCTACCGGACCGAAGTATCCATGGAAGAATATCTTGCCTATACCACAGAAGAAACGGAAAAAGTAAAAGTCATGCACTATGCCCAGAAGTATGGGGATATAAAGAAGGGTATTGCGGCGCTGGCAAGGGATATGCAAACAAACGCTATTTAAAAACTTAAAATAAGTGAGATGAAAAAATTATTGGTGATGCTGGGAATCGTACTGATGGGAATAGCAACTCCAGTACAACAGGTAAACGCACAGAACCCTATCCTGGCAATTATAAAAGCAGCTGTAATAAAAGTTATCAAAGCAGTTGACCTGAAGATCCAGCGGTTGCAGAACAAGACCATCTGGCTCCAGAACGCGCAAAAGACTTTGGAGAATACCTTATCCAAGTTAAAGCTTGAGAACATTGCAGACTGGGTAGAAAAGCAAAAGACATTGTACAAGGATTACTATGAAGAGCTTTATAAGGTAAAAGCCATTATTGCCCATTACGAAAGGGTCAAGGATATTTCTGAAAAGCAGGTCAGGATAGTTGAAGAATATCAATGGGCATGGGCCTTGTTTAAACAGGATGAACATTTTACAACTGATGAATTAAACTATATGGCCGAAGTGTATTCGGGCTTACTGGATCAAAGCGCCAAAAACATTGATCAAATTTTTTTAGTGGTCAATTCCTTTACTACCCAAATGAGCGATGCGAAACGGATTGAGATCATTAATGCGACCGCTGATCAGGTAGATGCCAATTATTATGATCTGGTCCGGTTTAACCAAGAGGCCATTTTGCTCAGTCTGCAGCGCGCCAAAGCACAAAGCGATGTGGAGGGTGTTAAAAAACTATATGGCATTAAATAATGCATAATAGAATAACTATGAAAAAAACCATCTTTTTATTGATACTGGGCCTCTTTGCACCGAGGACAGAAGCACAAACATTTGCTGAATGGTTTCAGCAAAAGAAGACACAGGAAAAGTACCTTCTACAGCAGATTGCAGCTTTGGAAGTTTATTACGGTTATGTCAAAAAAGGGTATGAAATTTCAAAACAAGGATTGAAGGCCATAGGCGATATTAAAAATGTCGATCTAGACCTGCATACGGATTACTTCAACTCGCTTGAAAATGTCAATCCCAAAATTCGGGACCACCCAAAAATTGATGACATTATTGCCCTGCAAATAAACATTATGAACACCTACAAACATGTTTGTTCCAACGTAAATGAAAGCGGGGCATTTAATCCAGAAGAGGTAAGCTATATCAACCGTGTTTTTACCAAGCTGCTGGATGATTGCGCCGGTACAATTGATGAATTGACCTTGATAACCACTGCCGACAAGCTTGAAATGAAAGACGGTGAACGATTGGACAGAATTGATGCACTGTACATGGAAATGCAGGACAAATATTCGTTTGCGCAAAGTTTTGGCAATGAAGCAATGGTTCTGGCTGCTGGCCGGTTGCAGGAGCAAAACGATATTCAAACCAGCCGTACCCTGATCGGCATTAAAAACAAATAACCATGAAAAAGATCATTTTACTGTTCATCATATTTAGTACGGCATTAAATTTAAAATCAAACGCCCAGGCGCAGGAGGTACAGCAATTATTGCTGAACGTAAAAAAATTATCGCAATTAGAGAAAATACTCGCCAATATGAAAGAGGGTTACCAGATACTAAGTGCTGGCTATAATACCATTGAGGACTTATCGAAAGGTAATTTCAACCTGCACAAAGCATTTCTTGACGGTTTGTTACAAGTAAGCCCTGAGGTCCGGGATTATAAAAAAATAGCGGACATTATGCATTATCAGATGACCCTGGTTGAAGAATACAAAATTGCACACGTACGCTTCAACCAAGACGGCAATTTTAAACCTGAAGAGCTTGATTACCTGTCCGGGGTATATGACAATCTTTTTAGGCAAAGCCTGAACGACCTTGATGAGCTGACCACCATCATTACGGCGAACAAGCTACGGATGTCGGATGATGAACGGCTTCGGGCAATAGACAAAATATATGACAATATGCAGGACAAGCTTTTTTTCCTGCGGCATTTCAACAACAATACGACCATACTGGCGGTGCAGCGGGCGAAAGCAAAAAACGATGTAACCACGATCAAAGAA
>CAMPJM010000450.1 GCA_946886805.1 uncultured Flammeovirgaceae bacterium
GGCATCTGGCCCACCTGGCGCAAGCGTCCGCTTGTGCCGCTTTAACGATAAAGCTAACTTTTATCATGCACAAAAAAGTCCAAGCGGATGTTTAAAAGCAGACGTTCGGACAGGTTTTTGTATTTTAAAATGCGCTCGCACTGGTTGAGGATGCTTAAGGGTTCTGCTGTTATTTTAAGGGATCCCGGAACAGGTCCGGGAATGTCTGTTATGGGGTTGTTCTTTAGTTGTTTAGGCTTCAGTAAAGCCGAAAACAGCATGGTATCACCTGGCACCACCTGGTGCAAGCGTCCGCTTGTGCCGTTTTAAGTCACCTTCTACTATTCCTCTACAACTGCATCTTTAATGCTCACACCTACAGAAAGGATCTCTGGCAGGGAATCACGACGCATAAATTGATTGAGTTTAAAGTGGTAAACGCCGGTATCAGGAAACTGGTATTGAGACATAACCCTAAATTGGTGGCTAAAAATATCTCCCAAGCCATTGCCAAAAGGCTTTCCTGTTTTGGGGTCAAAAAGCGTCATGTTTATTAGATCTTTCCGAATTGTATCTCCTGCGGTATTTTGCAATGTATAATTCACGTATAGATTTTGATAGGGATAGGTAATCGTGTTCCTTACATTATAATAAACATCGTACATATTAGCTTTTTCCTCTACCTTAAAAGAAAAACTTAGCGTATCATTTGCCAACCATGTTTTATCTTCAATATCAATATTTTCTTCATATACCATATCGGAATTACAAGATGCAAAACCCATACAGACGAGAATCATAATCGATAACAAGAACCTGTTTTGGAGTCCTTTCCCTTTAAGATAAATTTTTGACATTGGTATAATTTATAGTAAATCAACTTACTTACCGCTGTAAAATTGATTTACTTTCTTCTAAGATTAGAGTTTATTTACTTATTTCCAGGACTGTTCTGATTTCCCTGTTTCGCCAGAGGATTCGGCTTTCTAAACTTTCCTCTTTTTTTATTCTTCGATTTCTTTTTCTTAATACCTGCCGACTTATCAGCATATTTTTTGTCCATTCTTTCAAGATCACTATTAATTGCAGTAACACTTTCTTCGCTAACTGCAATAGCATCTTCTTGTAAGGAAGAAGGAGTGATCCCTTTTTTATTTAAGGCCAAAATTTCGTTTACCCTGTCTACATTTACCGGGTACCAGGTATTTTCTTTATCATAGCCAAACCACATAATCTTTCTGAAAATATCGGTCTTTTGCAGTTTTGCTTCGCCTTTTTCAGTCAATAATGATTTATCAACCGTCGGAATTTCCTTCAAAGCATCCATATAGGTCTCCAACTCATAATTCAAACAACATTTGAGCCGTCCGCACTGACCAGACAATTTACTTGGATTTAGCGACAGGTTTTGATACCGGGCCGCAGTTGTAGAAACACTTTTGAAATCAGAAAGCCAGGTAGAACAGCACAATTCCCTGCCGCAAGATCCGATGCCACCTAATCTGCCCGCTTCCTGCCGCAAACTGATCTGTCGCATTTCCACCCTGATCTTAAATTCACCAGCCAGCATTTTAATGAGCTCTCTAAAATCTACCCTGTCATCAGCCGAATAATAAAATGTGGCCTTCGTGTTATCGGCCTGATATTCAACGTCTGAAAGCTTCATGTCCAGCTTTATATCGTTAATAATCTGTCTGGCACGAAATAGCGTTGGCAATTCCCGATTTTTTACTTCTTCATACTTTTCGAGGTCCTTCTGGTTCGCAATTCTGTAAATGCTCCTGATATTATCGTCATCTTTGATTTTTTTCTTTTGCATCTGAAGGCGAACTAATTCCCCTTGCAAGGAAACATAACCAATATGATGGCCATTTGGGACATCAATAATTACAGGATCTCCTGTAGTGAGATCGAGTTGGTTGATATTTCGAAAAAACTCCTTTCTACCGCCCTTAAATCTCACTTCAACTAAATCAAAATTATCTACCAGGGGCAAATCCATATTGGAAAGCCAATCAAATACATTCATTTTATTACAGCCACCTGTATTGCAGCCGCCATTATTTTTACATCCAGCCACTACACCATCTACGCTGGTGGTGCCGCATGATTTACATCCCGCCATTGCTTTCTATATTTATCTATATCTATTGCTTCTTTTTAAAGGTGCGAAGCTTAAATAACCTTTATTAAATTTCTCTATGGTTTTTAACCACAAAGTGTAAAGCCAAATATTTTAATATTTAGCAACTAAGAATAGTAATCGTTTATGCGAATCAATTTATATAAAAATATTTGAAATCGGATTTTTTAGACTTTACCTTCATATCAATCAGGCAAGCTCTTTCCCTCTCCTAATATGAGAGGAGTTGCTTTGATATTTCAAATAATTTTTATCCTATCCACATAGATTAACATAATTAGTAATAATAATAAAAAAAATTAACTTAATCTTTTTTCCAAGAGATCCATCCCAATATCTTTTCTATAGTTTTTCCCGTCCCAATAAATATTGTCAACAGCTTTGTAAGCATTTTCCATTGCTTTTTCCATATTCGACCCTAAACCGGTTACGGCCAATACCCTTCCTCCGTTGGTAAGAACGTTTTCATCTTTTAGCAAAGTGCCAGCATGGAATACCAGAGCGCTTTGCGTGTTTTTTAAGCCGGAGATTATTTTTCCTTTGGGATAATTGCCTGGATAGCCTCCTGATACCAGCACCACAGTTGCCGCATATTCATCAGATATTTCTAGTTGTTGCGCATTTAAATTTCCTGAGGCAGTGGCCGACAGCAATTCTACAAGGTCATTTTTAATTCTGGGAATCACCGCTTCGGTTTCTGGGTCGCCCATTCTAACATTGTATTCAATTACAAGCGGTTCTCCTTTTACATTCATTAATCCTATAAAAATGAATCCGCAATAAGGAATGCCATCTTTCTTTAAGCCGTCGATAGTTCTTTTTATAACCTTTTCCTCTACTTTTTGCATGAAATCATTGTCAGCAAAATAAACAGGCGATATGGCGCCCATTCCTCCGGTATTTGGCCCCGTATCACCTTCGCCAATTCTCTTATAGTCTTTTGCCTCAGGTAAAATTTTATAATTTGTGCCGTCGGTAAGCACAAAAACCGATAATTCAATACCAGAAAGAAATTCTTCGATTACAACCTTTTGGCTTGCTGTTCCAAATTTCTCCTCTACGATCATTTCCTTTAAGGTAGCAATAGCCTCTTCTGTATCTTCCAGAATTATTACTCCTTTTCCTGCAGCTAGCCCGTCAGCTTTGAGCACAATTGGGGGAGTCATTTTTTTTACATATTCAATTCCTTCCTGCAATTCGTTTTTGGTGAACGTCGCATATTTTGCTGTAGGAATGTTATGGCGCTGCATAAACTGTTTTGAAAAATCTTTACTTCCTTCAAGAGCAGCACCAGCCTTGCCAGGGCCAACTATCAGCAAATCTTTAAATTGAGGATAAGTTTCAAAATAGTCTCTAATGCCTTTCACCAAAGGATCTTCTGGACCTACTATTAGCAGGTTTATTTTCTTGTCTTCTATAACTTTTCCTATTGCCTCGAAATCATCGACAGCAACCGGAATGTTTTCTGCTATATTGTTTGTTCCTGCGTTTCCAGGTGCGACATAAAGATTTTTGCACCCTTTGCTTTTCTTTAATTTCCACGCAAGAGCATGCTCTCTTCCCCCTGATCCAATTAATAAGATATTCATTCAGTATAATTTCTGCCTGTTCAGCAGGCCAAATAGATTAAAATTATTTTACGCTTGATATGATGGAATTAATTTGCCACTTCAGATAAAAACTTAATTCGCATAAGCCTTAGCTCTTCTTCGCCATATTCTTCACTGTCAAATTCGGCAAGTGCAGTCTGAATATTATCTGTCTCTGCGTTCATGAAGTACTCGAAAATTTCTTCCTGCTTATCATCGTCCATCACCTGATTAATGTAATAGTTCAGGTTCAATTTAGTGCCGGAATAGCAAATATGCTCTATTTCATTTAAAAGTTCTGACACAGTAAGGTCCTTTGCCTCAGCAATTTCCTCCAAGTCAATTTTTCTGTCGATCTGCTGGATAATAAAAATTTTAATTTTTGACTTATTAATAGCAGATTTAACAACAACATCAGCAGCGGTTGTAATATCATTTTCATCCACATAAGTCGTTATTGCATCAATAAAAGGTTTGCCGAATTTGACAACCTTTCCCATGCCAACCCCATTTATCTGAGCTAATTCATCTTTATTGGTAGGGTAGGTGGTTGCCATTTCTTCAAGAGATGGATCTTGAAAAATAACATAAGGTGGCAGTCCTTTTTGTTTCGCAATCTTTTTTCTAAGGGCTTTGAGAATCTCAAATAAATTTTTATCATAAGA
>CAMPJM010000451.1 GCA_946886805.1 uncultured Flammeovirgaceae bacterium
CGGATGCTCGCACCAGAGATGCATTTAAGCCGCTAGCGCGAGCATCCGCTCGTGTTGTGTTTGCTTATAGAAATCTCAGCAAGGGAGCATGCTCCCTTGTCTAGCTGGCCACTAAGAAATAACCTTTTCCCTTTTCGAAAATTCCTTTGGAGAGATCCCAAACTGTTTGATAAAAGACCTTGTGTAATAGGACTGGCTGCTAAAGCCTACCGCATAAGCCACTTCTGTTATATTTTTGGAATCATTGAGCAACAATTGTGTGGATTTTTTTAACCTGATATTTCTGATAAATTCGTTTACTGATTGTCCCGTCAGGGCTTCAATTTTCAAGTAAACCAATGACCTGCTCATATTTACTTTTTGGGCAATAAATTCGGCGTTTATTTTTTCCAGTTCAATATTTTCTGACACTATATCTATAATGTTCTGAATCAATTTTTTATCTTTATCTTCAACGCTTTCGCCATCAAAAGTAAGCTCTATTCCATTTTTGAACTTGTTTACTAATTCATGTCTGGAATGAAGTAAATTGTTTATCCTGGATTTTAATATTTCAAGATTGAAAGGTTTAATAACATAATCATCTGCACCGGATTCCAGCCCTTCCAACTGCTTCTCCTGAGAATGTCGTGCGGTAAGCAAAATAACAGGAATGTGACTTGTTCTTTCATCTGATTTAATATTTTGGCAAAATTCAAACCCATCCATATTCGGCATGGTAACATCACTAATAATAATGTGGGGCGCTTCAAAAAAAGCCTTTTCAAGGCCATCCTTTCCATCTTTTGCAAGTGTTACTTCAAAGGAATGTGCCAATTCTCTTTGTAAAAATGATCTCAATTCATCATCATCTTCCACTACCAATAGCTTATCCCTTTCAAGTTTATTACCAAATAAACTTTTCTCAATCTGCCTACCTACTTTTCCAGATTTAAAACTTTTAGGGACCTGTACATCATGGCCGTTCAGTGTTCTATTTGCTTTAATCGGCAGCATCAACTTAAATGTAGCGCCTTCCCCTTTTTTTGACTCTACGGCAATCCTTCCCTTGTGAAGCTCTGCCAGTTCTTTTGAAAGGGCCAGCCCGATTCCCGTTCCTTTCATTTTATTTGCTTCTCTCCTTGTGACACTATAGAAGCGTTCAAATATCCTGGGCAAATCTTTTTTTGGAATTCCTACACCATTGTCTTTTACTGTTATATTAACAAAACTTTCTTGATTCACTTCCTCTTTTTCTATTATAAAAGAAATATGTCCATTCTCATAGGTGTTTTTAAACGCATTGGACAGCAGGTTGCTTATTATTTTATCAAGCTTGTCTGCATCAAATGACATAATTTGAGAGTCTACATTCGTTTTGAAATCATATTCAATATTACCTTGTACCGCCAAGACCTTAAAAATAGTATATACTTTCCTACAGAATGCCACAATATCCCCTAGTGATGGTTCCAGCACCAAACTGCCTGCTTCCATTTTACGATAGTCCATCAGTTGGTTCACCAGGTTCAATAGCTTATTTGTATTGGCATCAATGAGTTCGTAATGATACTCTTGTTCTTCCTTATCCAACTGACCAGCGGTTAACAGCAATTTTTCTATGGGTGCTTTTATTAAAGTCAAAGGCGTTCTGAATTCATGGGACACATTCGTGAAAAACCTCAGTTTCATCAGGTTGGTCTCCATCACATTTTTAATCTCAAGTTTTTCTAGTTTTAACTCATTCCGTAATTTTTCCCGAAAAAGGATACTTTTTCTAAAAAAATAAAAGATCAAAGCTATCAAGATAACATAAAACAAATAAGCCCAACCTGTTTTCCAAAAAGGAGGACTAATATTTAAGACCAGGGATGTGCCTGCCTCTTGAAGCATATTATTTTCGACTAATTGGACATGGAAATTATAATTACCTGGAGGAAGGTTGGTATAGGTTGCAAACCTTTTTTCACCAACAAAATACCACTGCTCATCAAAACCTTCCATTTTATAAGCGTATTCCAACTGTTTAAAAGTATTGAAATTAAGCCCAACAAATTCAAAAGTCAGTACAGATTGGTTGTAAGAAAGATCAATTTCTTTGGTTTCGCTGATTGTTTTTGATAAAGGGGAGTTTTCAGCGTTGACTTTTTGAGATTCGTTGAATATTTGAAAATCTACAATATGCACTTCAGGCTTAATTTCATTTTCCCTTAAGCTATCGGGATGAAACTTTAAAAATCCATTAATGCCTCCAAAATACATATCTCCACTTGAACTCTTTAATCTTGATCGCTCGTAAAATTCCTGATCAGGAATCTCATTGCTAATAGTATATTGCTTTATTTTTCCATTTTGTGGATTAAATTTCGTTATTTCCTGATTCGAACTTAGCCATAGGTTTCCATCATCGTCCTCCAAAATACTCTTTATATTTGTAGGGAGTTGATATTTGTCACTAATCCTTTCAACAGCAAAAGTACCGTCCTTTTTTATTATCTTATCAAGCCCGCTGGCATTAGCAACCCAAATGCTTCCTTTGGAATCTTCAAACAAGTCAAAGGTATAATTAGAACTTAATGTATTGGTGTCATGAGGTATGTTTTTGAATGCATGTAATACGGAATCGAACATATACACCCCAGTGTATGAATTTATCCAAAGTCGCTTTTGGCTATCTTCCACAATTGAGACAGCATATTCTATTGCTAATAATTCAGGAGCATAAGGACCTGGGGCAGCAGCGTTGTAGAATTTCTTTTGCGCAGTATCATAAACCAAGATACCACTTTTTTCATGGGTTGCCAGCCAAAGGTTTCCTTTGGAATCCAACTTCATACCTTTTATATTGATAGAAAGGGGCTTATTGTCAATTTCTACACCTTCCATCAGATTAGTGGATTCCCCACTTTCTTTATTGAAAGCATACAGCCCTGTTTCCCATCCGGTAATAAAAAGTGAGCTTTCAGATTTGTCTTCAATACCCAATATACTGGGAGAAACAAATGCCGTATTGATGAAATTTCTCTTGAAAGATTTTTTCTCTTCCAGAAATTTATTTAACCCCCCGTCTTTTGTACCTATCCAGATATTCCCATTTTTATCTTCGTGAAATACACCGATTTTATTACTGCTGATGCTATTGCTATCTAAGTGATTGTGACTATAATATTCAAATTGTTTGAAATTATAGTTAAAATAATTGGCACCTCCCTCTTGGGTAGAAAACCATATGTTTGAGTTGCTGTCTTCGTAAATATTAGTAATGATATTGTTGCTCAAACTATTTTCCTTATAATTATCTTCTTGAATAACAGTAAAATCATCAGTTGCAGGATTATACCTGTTTACCCCCCTGTTGCTAGTCCCTATCCAAATGTTTTTTCTGCTATCCTCAAAAATAACAGAGAAAGTGGTACTACTGATACTGTTTTCTTTTGTATCATCATTTGTATAGGTTTTAAATTCTCCTGTTTTGGTATCGTATTTTATAAGCCCTTCTTTTGTCCCTACCCAAAGGTTTTTATTACTATCGAAGCAAATGGGCTCATTTTGGGTAAACAATCGCTGATTATAAGAAGGGAACTCATAGCCCACTTTTTGGATAAGTTCATTTTTTATATTCAGCCTAAAAAGTCCAAGGCTGTTTTGTATAATTAAATCTTCGTTATTGATCTGTAAAACCCTTCTGATATCCACTGTAGCCTCAGAAGACATTCCTTTAGGAAATTGGAATCGTTTGAAATTATTATGGACGGGATCGTATCTGGCCAAACCGTAATTGGTGCCTACCCAAACATTCCCTTTTGAATCTATGGTAATACACCTTATTATATTGCCAGGTATAGAATTTTCGTCCCCCGCAATTGTACCGTATCTATAAAATATCTCTTCAGAAGCATTATACTTCACCAGTCCATCGTTGTTGGTTCCTATCCAGATGTTTTGTGACTTATCTTCTGCCAAGCTAATGACGAAATTTCCGGGAAGTGAACGAGTATTACTGGGCTCCTTTTTGAAAATTTCAAACTCATATCCATTCCATCTGTTTAAGCCATCATAAGTTGCAATCCATATAAAACCTTTGCTATCCTCTAAAACAGCAGTCACGTGGTTGTTGGAAAGGCCGTCTTCAGTGGTGAGGCTATTGATATTGAAATTTGACTTTTGGGCATAGCTATTGTTATGAACTACCAACAAAAACAATAGCGATATTATGACTTTTAATTTCATTTCATCCATCTCCAATTTCCTAACATTTATAAACCGACAAGAGCTTCATGCAAAAAAAGGACAAGAATTCTTATACAGCCTTTAGAAATTTAACTTTTTTTACATAGTATTCCCAAATATCGCTGAATAAATATGTGTGTCCATTCACTATTGTCTAAA
>CAMPJM010000452.1 GCA_946886805.1 uncultured Flammeovirgaceae bacterium
AAACTGCTATCATCAATTTTATTGTATGTATGGATTGTCTTTCAATATAATTCCTTTAAAGTTAAAAAACATAATATTTCTATTATTTATTATCAAAGATCAAACATGATCTATTGCATGAGGAGGGTCCTTATGAATTCCACCTTACCTCACCTTGCCAAGGACATTCCTTTGGAGAAATCCTCTCCTTCAGGAGAGGACTTGCCTCACCGCTAAGCGCGTACCCAAAATCACAACCAGTGTCACTATTTCCGCTGCAGTAACACCTTCTCCTCGAGGAGAAGGCAGGGGATGAGGTGAAGTATTTCGGAGGGCCAGGTGATAGTTTTCATCCAAACCCTTAAATTCAGGATATTATGTAATGTTTATTGTATTATTATTTATAACTTTGCGTTCCATTCGGGTGAATGGCTCCTGAGTAGGAGAGTTTTTCAATTTTTTCAGTCTGAATACTCAAAAGACTGAGCCCATTAGCGTCATTTTTGGGTAAAAAAAAGAGTAAATTAACATACATGGCAAATACACAAGAAGAGTTTGATTGGGATAAGATTCAAACTAAAGGGTTTGGTGAAGGATATTCAGAAAAAGAGAAAGCCGAAATGGCCTCTTTGTATGAAAATACTTTAACTACAATTGAAGAAAAAGAAGTAGTAACAGGTACTGTTGTTGGTATCAATGATCGTGATATCATATTAAACATTGGCTTCAAATCTGATGGTTTGGTTTCCGCATCTGAATTTAGAGACGTTCCTAACCTTAAGATAGGTGATGAAGTTCAGGTTTTTATTGAAGAGCAGGAAAATTCTAACGGTCAGTTAGTTCTTTCAAGGAGAAAGGCGAAGATCGTAAAAGCATGGGAGAATATTACGAAAGCATTGGACGATGATTTGGTGATAGAGGGTGTTGTGAAAAGAAGAACCAAAGGTGGTTTAATTGTTGATATTTATGGTGTTGAAGCTTTCCTTCCAGGATCACAAATTGATGTGAAACCAATCCGCGATTTCGATGTATTTGTTGGAAAGAAAATGGAAGTTAAAGTAGTAAAAATCAACTACTCTAATGATAACGTGGTTGTTTCTCATAAAGTCCTTATCGAGAAAGATCTTGAAAAGCAAAAAGTAGAAATATTAAATAACCTTGAAAAAGGTCAGGTACTAGAAGGTGTGATTAAAAACATGACCAATTTCGGTGTATTTATCGATCTTGGTGGTGTGGATGGCTTACTTCACATAACTGATATTTCATGGGGACGAATCAATCATCCGGAAGAAGTACTTAGCCTTGATGAGAAATTGAATGTTGTGGTGTTGGATTTTGATGATGATAAGAAAAGAATTTCTTTGGGTATGAAACAACTTACTCCTCATCCATGGGATTCTCTTTCTGAAGACATTCAGATCGGTTCTAAGGTAAAAGGTAAGATTGTAAATGTAGCAGACTATGGTGCATTCCTTGAGATTATGCCAGGTGTTGAAGGTTTGATCCACGTTTCGGAAATGTCATGGTCTCAGCATTTAAGAAATCCTCAGGATTTCATTAAAATTGGAGATGAGCTGGAAGCAGTTGTGCTTACTCTTGATAGAGAAGAAAGAAAAATGTCTCTTGGTATTAAGCAATTAACCGAAGATCCTTGGACTAAGCAAAACGTGTTGACAAAATACGCTATTGGAACCAAGCATTCAGGTATAGTTAGAAATCTTACCAATTTTGGTTTGTTCATCGAATTAGAAGAAGGTATCGATGGTTTAGTTCACGTTTCTGATCTTTCATGGACTAAGAAAATTAAACATCCTTCTGAGTTTGTAAAAGTTGGTGAAGAACTTGAAGTTCAGGTGCTTGAGCTTGATGTTGATAACAGAAGGCTGGCATTAGGACACAAGCAATTGGAAGAAAATCCATGGGATACTTTCGAATCTGTTTTCCAACCAGGTTCAGTTCATAAATGTACTATTATCAACAAAAACGATAAAGGTGCTGTACTTGAGCTACCTTATGGTATAGAAGGTTTTGCGACTACCAAAAATCTTACCAAGGAAGACGGTTCTATTGCTGAGATGGGTGAGAATCTTGAATTTAAAGTTCTGGAATTCTCTAAAGATGACAAACGTATTGTATTATCTCATACCGCTGTCTATAGCAAAGCAGAAGAAAAACCAAAAGCAGGTGCAGGTAAAGCGTCCGGTACTGCCGGAGGATCAGGTAAATCCAGAGCTTCTGAAAAACCTAAAGGTAGCAGCAATGACGGCGATAAGTCGACATTAGGAGATCTTGAAGCACTTTCTGCTTTGAAAGAGCAAATGGTGGAAGATCAAAAGTCAGCTTTGGATAAGAAGGAGAACGCTAAGAAAGAAAAAAGCGCTAATTCAGCCTCTGAAGCAAAAGCAAAAGCTACGAAAGAAGCTACTGAAAATGATGTGAAAGATGATACCGACGAGGTAGCAGACAAAGCAGAAAACAATAGCAAGAAATCGGAAGAGGAAGGTGATAAAACCAAAGACAAATAGTAGTCACATTATTTGTTGAAGAAATAAACAGCATCCCTATATTTAGGGGTGCTTTTTTTAATTCATCTCAGAAATATCGAATTTAATCCTCAGGCCAATATTTTTTCAAAGTTTGAAGGTAAATTTTTTAAAAAAGGTTGAAGTAGAGGCGATAATTCTGTATGTTTGCATCCATAAAAAAATGGTCGCGTGGCCGAGTGGCTAGGCAGAGGTCTGCAAAACCTCCTACAGCAGTTCGAATCTGCTCGCGACCTCTCAAAACCTTGTTTATGTAAAAGTAAGCAAGGTTTTTTTTATGGGGTGCGGTGATCTCATTTGTCTGAATCAGGATTCACAGAATTATTAGAGTAACTGGATTTTGGCAGTTTGCACCTTAGACGAGATTTTAGAAAAAGCTAATGGCTAAGCACTAAAAGCCAATCACGTCTGCCCCAAGGTCTTTATCCTCACGACCTTTTATAAAGCGGTAATTTTAGTATCAACCGATGTTTCTATGCCCCGGAAGGGATATTTCTGCTGTTATTTTTAGGGATCCCGGTCCGAAAGACTCCGGACTCGATTCGGAGAACAGGTCCGGGAATGGCTGTTATGGATAGTTCTTTAGTTGTTTTTGCTCCTGCTCTTGCTACAATTTCAGTGTCCCGTGCCCCAAGGTCTGTATCCTCACGACCTTTACCAAGGAGCCGCGGTAAAAAATGTGCAGTATTATATTGATGGCCTACCCGTCTGACGGTAAAAAAACCGTACTGACGGGTGGGTCACTCGCCAAGGTCGAGCGACAGCGGTATGCGCTACCACTAAACGCCAATCGCTAAAAGCTAACCGCCAATCGCTCATTTGTCTGAATCAGGATTCACAGAATTATTAGATTAACTGGATTTTGGCAGTTTGCACCTTAGACGAGATTTTAGAAAAAGCTAATGGCTAAGCACTAAAAGCCAATCACGTCTGCCCCAAGGTCTTTATCCTCACGACCTTTTATAAAGCGGTAATTTTAGTATCAACCGATGTTTCTATGCCCCGGAAGGGATATTTCTGCTGTTATTTTTAGGGATCCCGGTCCGAAAGACTCCGGACTCGATTCGGAGAACAGGTCCGGGAATGGCTGTTATGGATAGTTCTTTAGTTGTTTTTGCTCCTGCTCTTGCTACAATTTCAGTGTCCCGTGCCCCAAGGTCTGTATCCTCACGACCTTTACCAAGGAGCCGCGGTAAAAAATGTGCAGTATTATATTGATGGCCTACCCGTCTGACGGTAAAAAAACCGTACTGACGGGTGGGTCACTCGCCAGAGTCGAGCGACTGCGGTATCCACTAATCGCTAACTACTAAAAGCTAACCACCAACAGCCAATCGCTAAAACCTAATCCCCAATACCCAACACCTAAAAATATGTATGACACGGTGTAGGACTAAGGTTTATGCTATAATTCAACATAATTTCGTGAGAGCCATTTGTGTAGGCCCCCAGATCTGAGGTGACATAATCATAGGCATAGCCAAATCGAAAATTCTCATTGAGTTTCAGTTCAAAAAGGAAAATCATAGAATCCCCACTTCTATAGGAACCACCTAAGTTGACTATATCATCAATAATTAGGTTGGCATTTAAATCTATCCCCAGCGGTGCACCTTCCTGAGCCCTTAATAGGGTAGAGGGCTTTATTTTTAGCCTGGGACTTAGGTCAAATACTTTTCCTGCGGTTAGGAAATAATACCTGGCTTCCCGGGCAAGGCTTTCATAATCATCAATTTTGGTGTTAATCACCTTGTTATTGACCAGGTAAGGAACTGACAGGCCTATATATGCAGTAGAAGTGCTGTAAAATATACCGGTTCCAAAGTTTGG
>CAMPJM010000453.1 GCA_946886805.1 uncultured Flammeovirgaceae bacterium
GCAATCCCCTCATAGAAACGCTGCCCTCCGTTTCAAGGGATTGCCGACATGAATTTTTTTCGAAAAGGAAAGATTGATGCGCATGACGGACAAAGTGAAGTTGACATAGTTGATTGGCTCCCGCTTTGCTAAACCTCACTAGAGCCTGATAAAGCACCTTTGGTAATTATTACATGAATATTAGGCAATAAATGGAGAAGATTTGGTAAAGCTTCTCCGCTGACTGGAAAAAAGTTCTTGCTCTTCGAATCTTGAGCATCTAACATCTAATAAAATTCCACTTCCTTCTTCACACTTCAAAAACAGAACGCACCTACGGAGCGTGTTTTCATTATTATCTTTTTCTATAAACAGGTTGCCCCGCTGGTGCATGGAGTAGTGCAATTTTTTTCTATCCACAGACACTACCAAGATTTGAATGAGCTTGCACTCTGAACCTTAGACTTTGACATCCTGAATTTTCACATTTCCGCTCTTCCTACTTCCTACTTCCTTCTGTCTTCCATCTTCTGTCTTTCATCTGATCTACTGTCTACTGTCTACCATCTATCCCTCAAGTGGTATAAACAGAATTAAAGAGAACATAATCTGTGGTTAAATCACTTCCCCAACCAATGCTTTCTGCGTCTCCCGTATTTACTTCTAAGTGCACGCGGATATTTGATTCCCTGAGAAGCTTTTTTACGTAGTTTCTATCGAAGTCGACAGGCTTGCCTTTCTTTAATACGGTCACCATATTTTCCAGATCACCAATATGTAAATCGCATTTTTTATAGTTAAAAGCGACACCAGCATTCCCGGAAGCACAAATTATCCTGCCCCAATTGGGATCACGGCCAAACATGGCAGTTTTTACCAAAGTAGAATCTGAAATTGCTTTCACAAGTTTTCGGGCTACTTCTTCATTTTTAGCCTTAGAAACCCGGTACTCAATAAACTTAGAAGCACCTTCCCCATCCGATACGATTAGTTTTGCGAGGTGGGTTAAAATTTCAAGTAGCTTTTCCCTGAAAAGAAGATAGCCCGGATCCTCTCTTGATTCTACTTTTTTATTATCGGCCAGTCCGTTGGCCAATACGATTACCATATCATTTGTAGAGGTATCTCCATCTACCGTTATCATGTTGAAAGTACGGACCACGCAATACTTCACTATTTCGTCGAGTAGGTGCTTATCAATATTAAAATCTGTACAAACAAAGCTTAGCATGGTGGCCATATTCGGATGAATCATCCCTGAGCCTTTTGCCATTCCAGCTATATTGATCATGGTTCCTTCAAAATCAAATTCGATAAACCCTTCTTTTGGAAAAGTATCGGTAGTCAAAATTGCGTTTGCTGCAAAAGAGCCAGCTTTTGAGGTGTCCGACAATTTAAAAATATTGTCCTTTATTCCTGCCACAATATCATTAGTAGGAAATGGCTCCCCAATTAAACCTGTCGATGCTACAACGACATCTTCTGGGGTAATTTGCAATAATTCGGCGACTGTATCTGCCATTGCCTCTGCTCCTAATTTCCCCTGATTTCCCGTACAAGCGTTGGCGTTACCTGCATTGCAAACTATTACCTGTGCCTGATTATCCTGAAGATGCCTGATACTGAGCTTTACCGGTTCAGCCTGAACCTTGTTTTGGGTGAAACATCCTGCGGCAGCACAAGGCACATCGGAAGCAATAATCGCAAGATCTCTTCTCATTGATTTAACTCCTGAATGAGCCCCCCAACATTTAAAGCCTCTTACGCTTGTTATATTTTTAATCATCGTCTAAAATTTTTCTATGGTTTAATAGGGTTTAATAATAATCCCGTAGTTTCGGGTAAATCAAACATCAAATTCATATTATGGATAGCCTGACCTGCTGCCCCTTTTACCAGGTTGTCTATTGCAGAAATTACAATGATCCGGTTTGTTCTTGAATCAAGAACCGGATAAATATCACAGAAATTACTGCCCCGAACATCTTTAATAGTCGGCAGATCTTCCTTAATTCTAACAAATGGCGAGCTGGAATAGAATTCTTTGTAGAGGTTGGTCAACTCGTCCTCTGAAAATTTCTTATTTGGAGAAGCATAAGCAGTTACCAAAATACCTCTATCTACGGGCAGAAGATGTGGTGTAAATTGCAGTTTTATGTCGCTTTTGTTTAAGAAGCCTAATTGCTCTTCAATTTCCACAGTATGGCGGTGAGTTTTCAAACCATATGCCTTAAAGTTTTCGTTCACATTAGAAAAATGAGAAGTAAGGCTCGGCTTAATACCCGCCCCTGTAATTCCCGATTTTGCATCTATAATAATTGAATCAGGTGCCACTATTTTTTCTGCCAATAATGGCGCTAAAGCCAAGATAGAACCTGTGGGATAGCACCCGGGATTCGCTACAAGATCACAGGCCTTAATTTTTTCTTTATGCAATTCGGGAAGTCCATACACAGAACTTTCAAACCCTGCTTTAAAGGTATGTTCTTTATTGTACCAGTGGGTATAAACATCTGGCCCGCTTAACCTAAAATCACCTGATAGGTCTACAATTTTGAAATCTTTATTTTTCCATTGTTTCACATAGCGCATGGAGACGCCGTGAGGTAGTGCAAGGAAAACTACATCCAGATCTTCAGAAGATACATCATCAGCCGATACTAATGTCAAATCCAATTGTCTTAAAAACTGAGGATGTAAACTCGAAAAGGGCTTTCCTTTATGCGTTTCAGATGTAATCATTTTTATCTGCACATTGGGATGATGCACTAGAAATCTTGCTAGTTCCGATCCCGTGTATCCCGATGCTCCAACAATAGCTACTTTTATCATTCTATCTGACATTTTCTGTTTCGAATTTTCTGATGCAATCTTCTGTCAACTTTAAAACCTTTTGCAGATCTTCCTTACTAATATTTAAAGGTGGCACAAATCTCAACACTGTATCTGCTGTCACATTGGCTATTACCCCCTGCTCTAATAATTCTTTGACAATAGAAGCTGCTGGCTTATCCATTTCTATTCCAACCATAAGGCCTAAGCCCCTCACATCTTTAATACAGGAAAAGCGATCTTGCATTTTCTTAAATTCACTCATCAACCAATTGCCATTTTCCAATGCTTCGCGGCACAAATTTTCGTTCTCAATCACTTCAATTGTAGCCAAGGAGGCAGCAGAGGCAAGGGGGTTTCCACCAAAGGTGGTTCCATGGTCGCCAAAATCAATTGCCTCGCCAACTTTATTATTACATAAAAATGCACCAATAGGCATTCCTCCTCCCAGTCCTTTTGCAAGTGCCATGATATCGGGCTGAACTTTGTAGTGATCTTTGGCAAACCATTGCCCTGTTCTGCCGATTCCACATTGGACTTCATCAAAAATGAGGAGTATATTATTTTGATCACATAAATTTCTTAGCGCTTGTAAATATTCCGGATCTGCCAAATTGATTCCCCCTTCACCTTGAATAGGCTCTATTAATATTGCTGCTACCTCGTTACTCAGTTTCTCTTTGACTGCCTCTAAATCATTAAAAGGAACAGACATAAAACCTCCTGGAATTGGAGAAAAACCATTTTGATATTTTTTCTTTCCGGTAGCTATTGTCGCGAGAGTTCGTCCGTGAAAAGAATTTTCCATCGAAATAACTGTACCGCCCCTACCGTTCTTACTTGCATATTTACGCGCAATCTTTATTGAACCCTCCACCGCTTCGGCACCGCTGTTGCAGAAAAAAACCTTGTCTAACGCTGATAGGCTTACTAATTTTTCTGATAGGTTAACCTGAGAAGGGCTTACAAAGAAATTTGATATATGGATTAACTTGCCAGCTTGTTCGCAGATGGCTTTCACAACATGAGGGTGGCAGTGGCCTACACTATTAACGGCAATTCCGGCCAGCATGTCAATATATTCTTTGCCTTCCACATCCCACAATCTACTCCCTTTTCCTTCTTTAAAAGCAATAGGAAAGCGCTTGAATGTTGGCAGATAATTTTTTTTGTCGATATTATGATATTCTTGATTAGTCATTTTTTATATTTTAATGAAAATGCAGACTATTTTTGCTTGATTTCGATTACAGAAAGCTTATTACGACTCTCGATCCTTTATGATCGTCGTGCCAATCTTCTTTTGATGCATACAATAATCTACTATTTGCTGTGGTTTGGTGCCATTTAAAATAACTGCTTTTCCAACACCGCTGTTCAAAGCAATTTCACATGATTCAACTTTCGGAATCATGCCTCCTTTTATGATATTATTATATAAACTGGCAATTTCCGAAAGAGATATTTCGGAAATGATGGAGTCAGGGTCAGGATAGTTTTTGTAAAGGCCGTCAACATCAGTTAAGACTATATATTC